>WGBL01000024.1 GCA_015494375.1 Hyphomicrobiales bacterium
CAGAGCCTGCCGGCGATTGATATTTTCGTCAGCCACTGCGGTTTTCTTCTCTGTCTTGTCGTTCATATCAATCATCACCTTCAATCCAGTTGGAACCGATGGTGGTAGACTGTAACGCACGGCGCCAAACAGAGACCTGACAGCGGTTGTCAGCTTCCTGTCAGGTCGGGTTGTTTAGTGTCACTGCAAGCTGAAACTTGGCGTTCAGACCTGATAGCGGCCGAAGCCAGCCCGAGGGGCAAGGGGCAACGCCGACAAAAATGCCTGGTTCTATGGGCCGGCACTGGTTCTGTGGGCCAGCATAAGATACCTGGTTTTATTAGAAGCCCCAGAGGGTGACGCAAACGCACACGGCGCATTCCGCGTGACGCCGTGCACAGAGTGATCATAAGCGTTACCTTGAGAAGGCTCGGCCGTATGAGTTGCAGGTTCGATTGGTGGCTCTCCGACACCGTCACCAGTCCGAGCCTACAAAGACGGGGTGGGCACGCATGAGCGATCCGGTGCCCTCCACGACTGGTTGCCCACCCCGTCAATTACTCCCCTCACTTTCCTTCGAGCCGCTCTATTCCTCACGCGCTCTCCTAATCATCCTCTCCGTCCGCAAGCCAATTTGAGTCCACCACACGCGAATCAAAAAATGCGGCACGACCTCAGGCGGTTGGCTTGGGCGGTTGCGGGTGGCGCAAGCACCTCATCAGCGGTGCGGCTGTCTCGATTGATCCCCATGGGCGATAAAAAAACCGCCGCCGGAAAGCCGTGTCGCTTGCCGACGGCGGAACTTTGAAGGCGAAAACCGGACAGAGCCCGTATTCGGCCAACGCGAGGATCGGGCCACCGATGGCGGCCCGAGCACCAAAGATTAGAGTTGATCGCAAACGCGGATTGCTCTCCAGACGTTGCTGCAATCATTGGCCTCACGCCGCTTATGGCGCCGGCCATGGGTGCGGGTGCGGCCGCGTGTTCGGGTCCTGCCACGGGTCCTGCCGCGTGTGCGCCCACGTGTCCGCCCGCGCGTGCCTCTTCCGCGGCTAGGCGCACCTCGGCCATTTGAGCCGCGCCCGCGTCCGCGACCGCCCGAGCCATGACCGCCACCGGAGCCGCCGCCCGAGCCGCCACCCGAGCCGCCACTGCCTCCGGAGCCACCCTTGGCTTGCGCTTCGCTCAATGTCAGCAGTGCCGGTGCTGCATAGGCGGCGGCAAGACCAAGTCCAAGCTTCCTCAAGGCTTCGCGCCGATCGATGGCTGTATCGCTCGCGCCATCCCTGCTATGCTTTTGTTTCTCTTTCATTGCTCAAATCCTTACTAGTTGGAGCCGAAGATGAGCAAACTATAAATGACAGCTCCCTATGCGCGACTGACGATGGGCATCAGCTTCCTGTCAGCTAGGCTTGCTAGAATGCCACCATGTTGAAGACGGTGGTCCGGATGGACCGGGGATGATCGGCCCTTTCGTCTGGCTTCGTCAGAAAGGAGATTAACCCACCATCCCGAAGCCACTGCAACGGCCAGAGGGGCGCGAGGGCGCAGAGTCCACGGTGGTGTTCCCCTAAGGCGGCGTTCCGATGTTGCTCCAAGGCGGCGTTCCAAAGGGAGGCCGCAGCGGACCCCAAGACCGGGGCCGGGCCGGGGTCGGGACAGCGTTCTGGATGAGCCGGCCGGGTTTTGATGTGCGACAGAATTTTGCCCCTTTCCGGCCGGATGATAATTTGCAGATCGCAACGGCGGCTCTCCGACACCACCGCCCAATCCGATCTGCAAATTCGACGGGGTGGGTGCGCAAACCGATCCGGTGCCCTCCACGACTGAGCACCCGCCCCGTCACTTAGTAGGTTTTGACTTTATTCATTGTTTTTCCACTCGTGCGGTCAGACACCACGGCCCGCGCCCTCGGCCCACACCAAGGCCGAGTTTGACGGACCGACCCCGTTAGCCGCGGTGCGCCGCCCTTTCTTGCGGAATGGCGCAAAGCGGCACGGATCGCCGCCGGATGTCGGCGTGTTTCGCCGGCCAAAGGCAGTCGCGGCAGGCCCTGGTCACTGCGAACCGTCGAGACTGTCACGGCCACACGAAGCCCGCTCTCTTATCCGGCGGCGATACCGCTCCCACGTAATGCGTCTGCTCAAAGGGAGTTTGTCATGACTTCGCTCTGGATTATCAGCACCATCATCACAGTCGCCGGCATTTTCGCTCTCGCCCTCATCCTGGATCGTTGCGCCCACAAATACCGCAATCTTTGGGACGATTGAACGCCCGGATGCAGCCGCCATTGGGGGAATATGAGGGGGAATATAAATAGGAAGAGCAGCGGCAGAAGCGGCGGAATCCGAGCCTAACACCATCGAGGGACCAGCTCAGGCGCCAATCTGACAATTGACTGACGAAGGCAGTCAGACCTTCGTCAGTCGCGCCCCCCTAAGTAGCGCGCCATCGCGTAATAACGCAATAACCAAGAATGACGAGGTTTCGAGATGAAAAAGCTCATGACGATGGCTGCGAGTTTTGCGATCATCTTGCCGATGACACTGGCGCGGCCCGCTCTGGCCGACGGCAAGGAGGACTGCACCACCGCCCCCAAGGCCGAATGGAAATCTGAGGACGATATCAAGAACATCGCCAAAGAGCTCGGCTACGAAGTCCGCAAGATCGAGCTCGAGGGCTCCTGCTATGAGGTCTACGGCATTTCGAAAAAAGGCGATCTGATGGAGCTCTTTTTTGATCCGAAGTCCGGCAAGATTGTCGATTCGGAGAAGAAGTCATAAAACGGACTTCCGATCGTAAGGACGTGCACCTTGAACTGACTGAAGGTCACGGGTCCTTGTCAGAAAAGCGGGATTTTCCAAGGTGAAAGAACCTGCGGAAGTTATCTCAATGGCCGGCGCACGCGAGGCGCCGGCCAAAAAAGTCCTTGTCTGGGACCTGCCGGTCAGGGTCTTCCACTGGACCGTGGTCGGTGCTTTCGCCATCGCTTGGCTCACGGCAGGCGGCCGTGGCAGCGTTCATGAACTTTCGGGCTATGTCATTCTGGCTCTGGTGATTTTCCGCATCTGGTGGGGCTTTGCCGGCACCAAGCATGCGCGATTTGCCGATTTCTTCCCAACACCGAGGCGTCTCAAGGCGTATTTCGTGGCACTGGTGCTCGGCAAGAAGCGCCACCACTTGGGGCACAATCCTATCGGCGCGCTGATGATTTTCACGCTGCTGGCATTGCTCGCCGGCATTTGTGCAAGCGGCTGGATGATGCTCACCCGCGCCTATTTCGGCATCCAGTGGGTGCGCGACGTCCACACCGTCCTTTCGTATACCGCCTTATTCCTTCTCCCGCTCCATGTCCTCGGGGCCATCCTCAGCAGCATTGCAGAAAAACAGAATCTCGTCCTGGCGATGATCACAGGCCGCAAGCGCGCCAGTCCTGGGATCGAAGCCAAGAGCGAGGAAGAGCTGTTTCGCGAGCAGACCCTCGACCGCCTGCGCTCGGTTGAGGCTTTTGCCTTCATGTCGGTGATGATCGCGGCCGGAACCCTCGTATGGTTCAATATTGAGCTGCCCGAAGAGGCACCCCCGCCCGAGCGCGAGCAGCCCGAGGTGGCAGCAGCCCCCAAGCCGAGCCCCGATGTCGATCGGCGCGACTATGTCTATGGCGTGCCGCCTTCTCCCACGCTCACCTGGATGCTGGCGAGCGGCGGCCGGCTTTACGACAAATGGTATGCGGCGCTCAGAGTTCCGGCGCCACGCGAAACCCATCCCCGCTGGCCGGCCTCGAACACAGCCCTCTCAGGCGCCGAGACCTGGCGTTGCAAAAACTGTCACGGCTGGGACTATCGGGGCCGTGATGGCCAATACGCCCGCGGCAAGCACCGCACGGGCATCAGGGGCATTCGGCGGGCGATCGGGTGGGATCCGCGCAAGATCGTCGCCATTCTGGGTGACGCCAATCATCGCTACACAAACGTGATAATCCCACCCGATGCAAAATATCGCGTGGCGCTCTTTGTCTCGAAGGGCCAGCACAATACCAACCGCTATATCCGCCGCGACGGCAGTGTGCGGGGCTCGCGCCAGCGCGGTAAGGCGATCTTTCAGAACCTTTGCGCCATCTGCCATGGATTCGATGGCAAAAAGATCAATTTCGGCACCCCCGAGGAACCGATCTATGTGGGCACTTACGCCAAGCGCAACCCCTGGGAGGTGCTCCACAAAATCCGCAACGGTTTCCCCGGCAAAACCATGGTGGCGCTGCGTGCTTTCCGGATGCGCAATGCGGTTGACGTACTCAGTTACGCCCAGACACTGCCCACGAAATAGCGCCACTGCCCTCTCGATTCGCCTTGGAGGATTTGGCCGGCCCAGCCCTTGTGCAGCGTTACGTGGTTACTCTGCTACTTAGTCGCTCTGCTACTTAGCCACTCCGCCACTCTACCGGCCGGCACACCTACAAGACACAGCCTATCCAGGGCCCGGCGCCCTTCATGCGGCGGGCGATCCGCCCCGCAATGCGGCGTGTGCGCGGCCCCGGTCGGCCGGCGCGCCGTACCGCGGGATTGGGCAAGGCGGCTGCCAGCAGTGTCGCCTCACGGCGCGCGAGCCGTCTTGCGCTCTTGCCGAAATGATGGCGCGCCGCCGCCTCGGCGCCAAAAACCCCGGGTGCCCACTCGACGATATTGAGATAGACCTCGAGTATGCGCCGCTTGGGCCAGACAAGCTCTATCCAAAGTGCCAAGGGCAGCTCGAGCGCCTTGCGCACATAGCTGCGCGACGGCCACAGGAAGAGATTCTTGGCGGTCTGCATGGAGATCGTGCTGGCGCCACGAAGGCGGCTGCGACCGCGTTCCACCTCGTCGATGGCGGCTTCGACCGCCAGCCAGTCGATCCCCGAATGGCGGCAAAAGCGCGCATCCTCGGCCATCAACACCGCCTTGAGGAGGTCCGGCGACATCTCTTCGATGCCGACCCAGCGCTGCATTACGGGCTTGCCCAAGACCGCCCGCCCAAGCATGAGCGTCGAGCCCGGCGGGTCAATGAAGCGATAGACGACAATAAGCCCCGCATAATAGGCGACAATTGCAAGCGCGAGCACGGGCACCAGGCGCCTGAGGCGCGGCGCACGCCTGAGCCCGCCCATGACGGTGCGTGGATCAAGCCGGCGAAGCCAAAGCCTCCAACGGCCCCAACGCGCCCCATGGTCAATGCTGCTCTCAATGTCGCTCTCTGCTGCCATGCCCTATATTACAAACATTGCAACAATGCCTCCACAGCCGTCGCAAAAGGCTTTCTGAGCCCAGCCGCTGCAATCTTTGCAAGTCGGCCCTTCGGGCGGCGCGCGGATTGTCAGCCAAACCGGGGCCGTTTGATGACCATCGAGCACCAACTCAAAGAAACCGCCAGGCTACTCGAGCCCCGCCTCGAAGAATGGCTTGCAGCCCGCGCCGACGTTCCGGCCCGGCTGGGGGCGGCCATGCGTCATGCGACACTCAATGGCGGCAAGCGGTTTCGCCCCTTCCTGGTGCTCCAATCGGCGGCGCTTTTTGGCCTTGGGGCGGAGGACGCACTCGATACGGCGGTGGCGGTTGAGCTCGTGCACTGCTATTCGCTTGTTCATGACGACTTGCCCGCCATGGACGATGATGCGCTCCGCCGCGGCCGCCCGACGGTGCATGTCGCCTTCGACGAGGCGACGGCCATCCTGGCGGGCGACGGTCTTTTGACACTTGCCTTTGAGGTGTTGAGCAGGGGTGCGTTGCCTTGCGGGGCAAAGACGCGATGCGCGCTCATTGCGGCCCTGGCCGAGGCGGCCGGCTGGCAGGGCATGGTGGGCGGTCAGGCGCTCGACCTCGCCGCCGAAGGCCAACCACACGCCTCGCTTGAAGAGATCACCCGCATTCAAGCCTTGAAGACGGGGGCGCTCATCCGCTTTGCCGCAACCGCGGGCGCACGGCTTGCCGGCGCCCCTGAAGAGGCGCTTGTGGCGCTCGATGCCTATGGCCGCGCCCTCGGCCTCGTCTTTCAGATCGCCGACGATCTGCTCGATGTCGAAGGCAGTTCGGCCCAACTCGGCAAGGCGGTGGCCAAGGACGCGGCGGCGGGCAAGGCCACTTTCGTCTCGCGCCTCGGCGTGGCGGGCGCGCGCGACCGACTGCGCGCCCTCCGAGATGAGGCGATCGCCGCCCTTGCACCTTTCGGCGAGGGCGGGGCAATGCTTGCTGAGGCGGTGCGCTTTGCCGCGGGCCGCGCCCACTGATCATTTGCCGATCCTTTGCCGACGGCGCCGCTCTACCTTTATCTCCAATTGCTGGTCTGGCGAGGCCGCCACGCGAGCACCTGATGGTCAGCTGTTAACGCGGCGCCGACAGGCCGTGCGGCGAGGCCGCCGCGCGAGCGCCCGCTTGGCTGGTCAAGCAGCAGCCGGTCGATATCATAGCCGCGCTCATAGTGGATGGCGGCAAGCTGCGGTGTTGGCTCCTGTGCTGTCATATCCTCTTCTCTATCTCGCAGCGCCTCCACCCCGGAAAGCGGGGACGAAAGGATGAAAAGGATGAGATGAGATGAGATGAGATGAGATGAGAAGTGTCGGGCGTCGCAGCGCTTAGGAGAAGAGCAGCAGAAGTTTCACCGTTTGTCAGATCGGCGCGGGAGTGGGCGAGTTCAAGCTCGCCCGCTCCCAACGAGTCTCACGTCTTGAGACGTCTCGCTCCCTGCCGGGTCAAGCAGGCGGCGTATACTCCTTCGACTTGAAGGAGAGATGGGCCACCGCCCCGGGTGCGTCCGCAAGCTTGCGGATGTTGGCCCAGGTCTGCTTGTAGTTCGGCAGGATCAAGGTGTTGGTCCCACCGTTGATGACATTGCCCTGGGTCCCCTTGGGCGAGGCAAAGAGCATGAACGTCTCGCCCTTTTTCGCTGTCGGCGTGGGATAGGCCATGGCCTGGGTCGCGCCCGAATCGTTGTAAACCTCAACGAGATCGCCGGCCTTGATACCGAGCGATGCCATGTCGTCGGGGTTCATCTCGATAAAGGGATAGGGATAGCGGTCGCTTACGAACTCGTTTTCCTGATCGAGGAACCAGTTCTGCCAATTGATGTTCGACCGGCCGTTGTTGATCAGGAACTTGTGCGCCGCCTTCTGCTCCTTCTTGCCGGGCGCCTCGAGACCGCGCCAGGCACCGGCACAGAACAGCGCCTTCTTGTCCTTGCGGCCATGGCGGGTGAACTTGCCATCGGCATAAAGCCGCTTGGTGCCGATGAGCTTGCCGTCCTTATAGCCCACCACCGGCTCCTGGACGCCGTTGTTGCCCATGGCGCGAAGGCGCTCATAGGTGACCTCGGGGTTACCCTTCTGATAGCCGTCCTTGAAGGCATCCTCCTCGGTCTTCCAGACATAGCCCTTGAACTGGTCGGCATAGTCGTTCTTGCCCATCTTGCGCAGGACGCGCTCGAGATGCTGGGCGATGCCGGCCGCAATCAGGCAGTCGGGCTTGGCGGTGCCCGGCGGGTCCATGTATTTCTCGGTAAGCCGCAGGCGCCGCTCGCCGTTCATCGAGGTGAGGTTCATCTCGCCCGACTCGACGGCCGGCAGAATGACATGAGCCGCCTGCCCGATCTGTGAGTGGATGATATCGACCTGGACCGAGAACAACCCGCCCTTGTTGACGGCCTCGACAATAGCATTGACAAGGTCCTCGCGGGTGCCGCCTGCGGCCGCGTCCATCGCCTCCTTCACCATGTTGGTGCGGCGGTTGTAGACGCGCTTGAACTCGGTGGCATTGAGCGTCGTCTTGTAGTGATCACACGCCCAGACATGGTGAACCTTGCCCTTGCCCTTGATGATCAGGTCGTCGACATAAGGGGCGGGGCGGCCGACATGGGCATCCGATGGGCGATAGTAGCCTTCCTGGTGACCACCCAGACGGCACACGCCGCCGCCCTCGCGGCCGACATTGCCGGTTGCGAGCGCAATATTCACCAGGGCGCCGATCGTGCGATAGTTGTCGTTGCCCCAGATGATGCCCTTCTCATAGGCCGTCACACACTTGCGGCGGCGACCGTTTATGGGCTTGGCAATCCACTCGGCGGCCTTGATGATATCGGCCTCCGAGACACCGCAGATCTTGGCCCCTTCGGCAACCGACATCCGGCAGGCCTTGCGGGCGAGCTCGAAGCTGCCAAGCGCCGCCGGATAGGCTTCATTCTCGGGTTGTGCGACATCGCCCTGGAAGGTCGAGTTCTTGATGAACTCCTTGTCGATCCAGCCCTTGTCGGCGATGTAGGTGAAAAGCGTGTTGAAGAGCGCCAGGTCGGTGCCGCTGTTGATAGCGAGGTGGAGCACATTCTCCTTGCCCGCAGCATCCTCACAGGCGTTGATCGTCACCGTGCGGCGCGGATCAACCACAACCACCTTGGCGCCTTTGCGCATGCCCGGGACCATGTGATTGAGGAAGAGATTGGTTTGGGTCTCGAGCGGATTGGCGCCAACCAGAAAGATGGTGTCGGTGAGGCCATAGTCCTCATAGGCGTAGTTGAGCTCGTCGAGCCCCATGTCGCGGGACGAGTGAACCTCCGAGTTGTAGGCCGGGCGGTTGTGGATGCGGCAATGCTTCACCTTCATCGAGTGGAAGTAGAGCTTGCCCGTGCCCCAGGTGTTCTCATAGCCGCCGGCCGAGCCGCCATGGTCGAACATGGAGACGAAAAGATCGTCCTCGTTATCCTTGTCGATAAAGCGAGCGGTGACCTCAGCAACGAGGCTCAGGGCGTCGTCCCAGCTCGTCGGCTGCCAGGTGCCATAACGCCAGACGAGAGGATCGGTGAGGCGCTGCTGCTGGGTGCCGGTCACGTCCGAGCGCCGATTCTCGGCCATCCGCGCGCCGCGCACCGAGCCGAGTCCGGAGTTCACGCTGCAGCCCTTGTCGGGCTTGATTACAAGGTGGACGTCCTCGCCATTCTGCTTCACGATGTTGTACATCGAGGGCGAATACCAGGCCTCGGTCTCCGACTCTTGTTGCTTGGAGAGATCGGCTCCAAAGGCGTTTTGGCTTGGCGCCGTGCCGCCCTGTTTGTTCACCGGCCATGTGTAGGCGTGATAACCGCAGCCCACGATGCAATAGTGGCATGTGACGATATGTTTCTTGGCATCCTTGGGGATGATCGGAAGCCGGTCGATATTGCGCTTGTAAGCCATTGCTTCCTCCCTAGAGAACGTTGCTCAGGCGACCGTAGAGCAGCTCGTCGAGCCCTTCGGCATAGATGTCGCCCTTGCTGTCGATGCGCAGCGTGTATTGCGGCAGATTTTGCGTCGCCTGGCCCCAGATCTGCAGCCCGCCCGCCTCGGGATCAAAGCGCGAGTAGTGCCCCGGGCAGTTGAAGGTGCGGTCCTCGGCGTTGTAGTGGAGGGGGAAGCCCTTGTGGGGGCAAATGGTCGAAAAACCAACAATATCGCCGTCCGGCCCGGCGCCGCCTTCCACGCGCTTGCCGAGCTTGAGGAGCACGCCCGGAGCATCGGCATCGGGATAGGCGACCTCGAAGGGTTCATTGACCTTGAGGTCCTTGACGTTGGCGAGCCTTGTGCTCGGATAGTCGACCCGCGCCAGGGACGGTGCAGCCTGCGGCTGGCTCGGCAGCGCCGTGGCAACGGCAGCGCCCGCCGTGGCGAGGCCGGCACCGCGCAAAAACTGACGGCGGCCGACGTCCACCATATGACGACAGCGTTTCATGAAATTCCTCCCTTGGCAGAATGCAGTTCGGCTGCTCAAGGATAGAACCGGGAGGCGCGCCCGATCCAAACTTTTTAATTGTGCAAATTCAAATACTTATGCTGGATTTTTGCGGAGGTGTTCGGGTTTCCGAACATCGTTTCGGATGGCTTCCGGAAGCCTCTTGCGGGGAAGTCGCGGTTGGTGATGCTTGGAAGCGTCCTCAGGATCGATAACGCTCACTGCTGAGAACCCGTGACGCTTACTGCTGAGACTTGAGACCGTACTTGCGCATCTTCTCCCAAAGCGTCGTGCGCGATATGCCGAGCGCCTGGGCGGCCTTGCTGACATGGCCTTCATAAAAGGCGAGCGCGCGGGCGATCTGTCGCCGCTCGGCGGCCTCGCGAACCCGGGCCAGCGAACCCACTTCGCTTGCTCCTTCCCATGCGCTCCGCCCCCGCTCTGGAAACAAGTCGGCGGGCATGATCCAGCCGCTCTCGCTCAGATAGACGGCGCGCTCCACACGATTGCGCAACTCGCGCACGTTGCCCGGCCAATCGTGGGCGAGCGCGGCCTCCTCGGCCGCCTCGCTGATGCCCTTGAGCTCCATGCTGACGCGGCTCGCGCACTCGTCAAGACAGCGTTGCAAGAGCCAGGGGATGTCTTCGGGCCGCTCGCGAAGCGGGGGGATGGAGAGATGGACGGCACTGAGCGCCAAGAAAAGGTCCTCGCGAAAGCCAAACCCCATGCGGTCGTCGACAAGGCCGCTTGCGCAACTGCAGATGAGGCGCGCTTCAAACGGGACCGGCTCGGCGGCACCCGCGTGATAGAACACGCCGTCCTCGAGAATGCGCAGAAGTGTGGCCTGCATGGGCGGCGACAGGGCTTCGATCTCACCGAGAAAGAGTGTGCCGCCTTTGGCCCGCTCTATGAGGCCCTTATGGCCCAGGCTTGATGCGCGTGCCGGGCCCGGTGATGTGCCGCCGGTTGGATTGTTCCGGTTGCCCATCCAATTGCCCATGTACGCGCCCTCACCAAAGAGCGCATTGGCGAGCGCCTCATCGTTATAGGCGGCGCAGCTTAGGGCAAGAAACAGTTGTCCCTCTTGAGTCCATAAATCGTGGGCAAAGCGCGCCGCCGTCTCGCGCCCCACACCGGCCTCACCCGAAATCAGCAGCCGCCTCACGTCCGCCTTGGCATAGTGGCGGAGGCGGCGCTCGAGGGCGCGCATCGGGCGTGAAGGACCAAGGGTTGCCAGCGAAATCCGTGGCGGTCTCCTGGCAATGAGGCCGTCGATCCGGCTGAGGAATTCCTCCATCTCGAACGGCTTGGTGATATAGTCTCCCGCGCCCGCCCGCATGAGCCCCACCGCCTGATCGATGTCGCCATAGGCAGTCATGAAAAGGAATGGCGGCGCGTGATGCCGCTCGCAAAGCTTGCGAAACACCTTGGGGCCACTGATGTCGGGGAGGCGGATGTCGCAGATGACGAGGTCGGCGGCCATCGCCGGAAGCGCCTCGAGTGCCGTTTGGCCATCCTGGAACCAGTGCACATCATAGCCAGCGAGACCAAGGCTCTGGCTGAGCGACTCTCCCATGATGGGATCGTCCTCGATAATTGCGATATGGCGCTCGACGCGGGCGGACAAGGCCTCGTCCGACGGCTGCGCGACCCGCTCTTCTGCCCCCTCTCCCGGGTGCGCCGCATTGACATGGCGCGCATCAGGCGACTCAGGCGACATCGTGCGCACTCCCCTCACTCTTTTCCGTGCCCAATGGGATGCTCACCTCGATCCGTGTGCCACGGCCCGCGTTGTCCCGGACGGCAATCTGCCCCCCGGCTTCGTCCGCCAGTCGCCGCACCATCCACAGCCCAAGCCCGGCGCCGTCCCGCATCGGACCGTCGGCGGTGCCACCATTCTCGAGGAAGTCGCGGTGCGCATCATCAAGGCCCGGCCCCTCATCGCCAATGCTCAGCTCGAGTTTGCCGCCAGCCGTTTTGATCCGCACCGAAAGCGTGCTTCCTCGAGGCGCGGCGGCGCAAGCGTTGAGCAGGAGGTTGAGCATCGCCTGTCGCACTGGGCCACTTTCAATATCTGCCTTGGCGTTGAGCTCGTTTGTCCACTCAAGAGAGAGGCTCTTGCGCCGCAACTCAGGACGAATGAGCAGCTTGAGGTCCTCGAGATGGCTGCGATCAAGCCGCCGTGTCGCGCCGTTGCCCCGGTAGTTGACAAGCGCCGCCCGCACCACATCGCGGATGTCGCGCAAGCCGCGTTTGATCAGGCTCGCCGAACGCTCACGCACGATCCGCTGCTCGCCATGGCGCTCGAGCGTATCGAGCGCGTTGAACATGCCGCCGAGCGGATTGTTGATTTCGTGCGCCATGCCGGCAGCGAGGCGGCCAAGGCTTGCCATTTTCTCTTCTTCGGCGAGCACGCTTGCCAGTGCCTCGCGTTCGTTCACCGCTTCGACCATGGCGTTGTAGCGGCGGAAAAGGCGGCCAAACTCGGAATGTTCGGGGCCGAGCTCCTCCTCGGGAATAGGCGCCACGGGCCCGACGAGGCTTCGGCCGAGATAGCGATCGAGCGTGTGAACGGGCCGCACAATGCGGCGCATGGCAACATAACCGATGGCGGCCAGGAAGAGCGTCAACAGCGCATTGCTGACAATAAGCGTGTGCAAAACGGCGCGCCGCTCCTCGAGCAACTTGGAGATGTCGAGCTCGGCATAGATGCTGCCGATCTCGCGCCCCTGATAGATGAGCCGCCGCATGACATGGGCGCGCCTGCCAACCTCGTCGGTGACGATATTGACGCCTTTGGCAAAGCGGGCGGTCAAGGACTTGGGCAACGGCGAGCTTGTGGGAAACGCAACAGGATTGCTCGCTGCAAGGACCAGACCTTGGGCATTGGCGACCACGGTCTCTCTGGCGTCGACCCCATCGTAAAGGTGGCGGGCGCGGTCGAGCGCGTCGAACACTTCCCAGACGTCCTCTCTCAGCACATGGGGAATAATCGAGGAGGAGAGGCCGTCGAGAAAGGCGTCGGAGATGGCGCTCAGGTGACGCTCTTGCGTCTCCGCCAGGCGCGCGAGAACGAGATAGGAGACGACCACACTGACAGCGATCATCAAGAGCGCCACGACAGCGGGCGCCTTTATGGTGATCGGCCAGAGCGAGGGGCGGAGCGCAAAATTTTTCATCTCACGAGAGCGGCGCTTCATCTCAACCGAGCCTCCGCACGAGGGCGAGCTTGGCGGCAATCGTATCGAACAGACGTGGGCTTTCGCTCGCAAAGCCATCGAGGCGAAGCAGGGCAAGCACCTTGCGGCCCGCCTCGCTCTTGTCCATGTTTAGGAGCGCTTGCTGCAGGCGGCGGACATTGGCCGAGCCCGCGAGTGCCCGTGCTGTGGCCACGGGCGGGAAGCCGAGCCATTCCGAGCGCCGCAGGACCCGCGTGGCGCCCGTCAGGCGGGGCTCGGCCTCGGCCAGCACCTCCCAGACATAGCCGTCAACGCTGCCGCTCTCGGCCAGGCCCGAGGCGACCGCGCGCACGACATTGCGATGGCCGTAGGTAAAAAAGGTGCGGCTGAAGAAGTCGGCCGGCTTGAGGCCACGCTCGGCCAGAAGCGCGCGGGTGACAAGGTAGCCCGAATTGCTGTTGGGATCGGAGAAGGCATGGATGTCGCCCCTGAGATCATCAAGCGTTTGCGCCTGCCGGCTCTTGGCGACGATGAGATAGGATTGGTAAAGCGGCCGGCCGCGCCAGAGGGGCACGGCCACGAGTGCGAGTTGGTCGCGGTTGGCCACAAACGGAAAGCCGCAGATCCAGGCCGCATCCAGCTGCCCCGAGATGAGAAGGGCCGTGATCTCCTCATAGGTGCGCCGCTGGACAAGTTGCACGGGCCTCTTGGTGGCCGTCTCGAAATACGATTTGAGCGCCTCAAGCAGCTTGAGATCATTGTCGAGAAAAACGGGGGTGAGGCCAAATCGGATCGCTTTCGTCTGCGCCGCTACGGCTCCGCGCCTTGTCAGAGCGGCCAGGAAACAGAGCGCTCCCGCGCCAGTGACAAAGCGGCGACGATCTACAACCACGTTTTCCACCTTGCGGCGGAGCGGCGACGACTGCATTCGCAAATCGTGAGCAAACGACTCGTGGGCAAACGACACACCTGAGCCCCTTTACGAAATCCGACCACGGTGTCTGCAGCTTCTGCAGCTAAGGAGTCTAAACAATCTTATGGGGCTGCCAAGGGCGATCCTTATGGGCCGCCAAGGGCGTAGCGCAGGCGCGCGAATTCATCCAGCGTAGATGTTGAGGTATTTGAGACAGATTACGCGGAGGCAGGAGGCCAGGTTCTTGTCGTTGGCGACCAAGCATTCGTTGTGAATGCGCTCGATGATTTCGGAGAGGTTGGTGTTTTGGCTCGCCCCATGTCTTCGAGCACATTCCAGAACGCCCGCTCGAGGCGGATCGTCGTCGAGTGGCCATAGATGCGAAAACTGCGCTTTTGGGACTGAAACTCGGCAATCTGATCCGTTGTGCAGGCGCTGAACATTCGGCTCAGAATGTCGTCCTTGAGATAAATATCCATTGCCAAACATCCATCGAGATCGGCCGACGACACCGAGAGGTCGGGCAGTGCCCAACACTCCCGCGACACTGCGCGGCGCCCGGGCAGCGGATGATGCCGCCAGACCGGCTTGTGCCCGTTGGCGGATAAGGCCGCGCGCGCAAGCGCACCGAGCAGGCCAAGCACAGCTTGCACGCTCCCGCCGATGAGGCCACGCGCGAGCGAGCACCCCACATTACCCTATTGTCCTGCGGCTCATCTCGCAACTGTCGCGCCTGACGGTCAAGCTCGCCGAGTGCGAGCAATGGACCGCAAGCAATAAATACTACCACGCTCCGCTCTCGACCAATTATCTTAGGGCCTCAATGTCGATCCGCCGGCTCGCGTTGCGAGCCAGGGGTCGCGGCGGCGCATACGACGATTGCGGCCAACGTTTATGGGGCGGTGTGCGCCGCTTTGGCAGTGCCGAACTCAATATCTGGGAGGAAAAACCATGGCTTTCCGCTCGCAGAGTTTGCGGAGCTGGGCGAAGCCGATCGCCCTAGCTTTCCTTAGCCTCACCCTGAGTTTGGGGGTTGGCACCGCGCGCGCCTGGGCTCTTACGGTCCCAGGTCCTGTCGTCGATGTCAATTGGCTCAAACAGAACAAGGACAAGGTGGTTCTGCTCGATGTCCGCAAGAAAGCGGAAAACTTCACCAAGAAGGGGCACATACCCGGCGCCATTCTTGTGCCCTGGAAAAAAGTGCGGGCCAAGCGCGTCGAGGATGGTGTCGAGCTCATCAAGATGCTGCCGAGCCCCGCGTCTTTCGCTCGGCTTATGAAAAAGAGCGGCGTTAACAATGACAGCGCGGTCGTCATCACCACAACGGGCCTGAGCGCACCCGAGGTGTATTTTGGCACACGGCTGTATTGGCAGCTCAAGTACTATGGCCACGACAACGTGGCGATGCTCGATGGTGGCAATGCGGCCTGGGCTGCGGCGAAGCTCCCCTTGAGCAATGAGCCCAGCAACCCCAAGCCCGGCAACTTCACGGTTCGGGCCGAGCGCAAGGAGCTGCTGGCCACCACATCCGACGTCGAGCAGATGGTCGAGCAAGGCTCGCAGGATCTCGTCGATGCACGCACCCTCGACTACTACTTGGGCCTCGAGCAAAAGAAAAAATACGTCTATAAGCCGGGCCATATTCCAGGCTCGAAAGTAGCGCCGAACGATCTGTTCCTGGCCCACAAAGGCCCCAAGACCTTTCGTAGTCCCTCCGAGATCAGGGCGACTCTTGCCGCTTTGGGGGTGGACTTGAAGGCTCCAAACACGGCCTATTGCAACAGCGGGCATCTGGGAAGCGGATTGTGGTTCGTTCTCTATGAACTTGCAGGCAACAAGAGGGCCAAGCTTTACGATGGCTCCATGCACGCCTGGACAAAAAAAGACCGTCCGGTGAACACGATGAAGATGAACTGAGGCCAAGCCATACAAGAGCTGCCGGGAGGATGGCCTCCCGGCGGCGGGCCGCCCGTCTCCCAGCACCGATCCTTGCGGGCTCACGACAACGCGTTCGCCGACCCAGACAAAAGTGATGACCGAATTCTTCAAAAAAACGCTCGACCCGGTGATTGCGCTCGTTGCCATTGCGGTCCTCGATATCTTTTTGTTTCTGATCGTCGGGGCCTGGACGGTGGGCGGTGGCGAGACGATGATGACCGGGCTCATGGCAAAGGCGGTGCTCGGCAGCGAGCTCGAGCGCATCCCCTTCTGGACTCTCGTTTTTCCACCCGATGCCAGCTATTGGAAAATCTATATAAGCCTCGGCATGCTGTTCGGCGCCTTCGTTGGGGCGGTGGCGTCCGGCGAGTTTTATATCCGCTTTCCGCGCCGGCTTTCTGAGTGGGTGCTTATCACCATAGGCGGCCTCTTGATGGGCTTTGGCATCCGCCTCGCTTTTGTCTGCAATGTCTCGACATTTTTCGGCCCCACGCCCGAGATGAACCTAGGCGGCTATCTCGCAATCAGCGGCATTCTCGCCGGCGCCTGGGTCGGCTCCTTCATCTACAAGAAGATACTGGAGGCCTGAGCAATGAGCTGTTGTGAGCTGTTGGGGACCTGAGCAATGAGTGCCATTGCGGAATGCCTGATCGCCTTTGTCTTTGGCTCTGTCGTGGGGTTGCTCGTGCAGCGCTCGCGCTTCTGCAACACGGCCGCACTCCGCGATGCCATCCTTTTCAAGAGCTACCGCAACACCAAGGCGCTTCTTGCCGCCATGATCGTGCTCACCATCGGCTTTACAGCGTTCATCTCGGTTGGGGCCGGCCATCCGATGACATTCGATGTCGGCCTCAATCAGGTTGCGGGCCTTTTTCTGTTCGGCATAGGCATGGTGCTTGCGGGCGCTTGCACGGTCTCGACTTGGGTCACGGTCTCGACTTGGGTGAAGTCGGGCGAGGGCAATATCGGCGCCATGTGGGCGCTTCTCTTTACCTTCATTGGCATGTTCCTTTTCTCACTGCTCTGGTCTGTCAATTACTGGCCGCCTGCGCCCGCCAGCTGACCGGCGAGCCCAATCTCGAGGCCCTGCAACTGGGCTTTGCCAATGCGGCGGCGCTGCAGGAAAAGCTCGGCATTCCGGCGATCGTCTTCGGCGTGGTCCAGGCGCTCGTGCTGCTCGCCATTTACCGCGCGATCTTGCGCCGCGAACGGGCCGATGCGGTCGCGGTCGAGGCAATACCGGCCCAGAGCGAGGCGGGCGCCGGGGGCATTAGAGGCAGAGATGGAGGCAGAGGTGCGCTCGTCGGCAACGAGACACCGGCCGAGTAGGCGAGGCGCGGATTGGCACACGTCGGCTCTCGGGGCAAAGCAATCCGGGGGCAGGCAATTCGGGGCGCAGCCTTTGGAAGAGTGGTTTTCGGGCAAGCAATTCGGGGGAAGCAATGGGCTTGTTTGGTAGGAGAAGAAACGAGAGTTTGCACGATCGCCCGAGCGATGGTGCGGGGCCGATGCGCGCAACGCTGAGCGATGACCGCGTTGTCGAAATCGCCCAGCGGGTGGACTGCCTTGGCGACAGTTGTCCGCGCCCGCAACTGATGACGAAAAAGGCGCTGAGCAATGCAGCAGCACAAGAGGTAATCGAGGTCTTGATCGATAACCCGACCTCGGTCGAGGCAATTCCGCCCATGTGTCCCGGGCTCGGCGCGACGCACCTCGAGACGATCAAGGCGGACCGACAGTGGCATGTCTATGTCAGGAAGGATTGAGGTTTGCCAAGAAGCGCATTGCGCGGGCTTATTTCGGCATGACTATGTTTCGGCATGACTATGTCAGGAAGGATTGAGGGCGAGGTCATGCGCGTCGCGCCAATCCTCATTCGGGCCTATGTCGTCTCGGTGGGGGGCACTCTCGCTCGCAGCGCTTGTCTACGTCTATGCGTTTCCTCCGCGCTCGATGCTGCTGACGCGCGAAGGCATTCCCCATTTCACCCCCCCGTGGCGAACCCCGAGACCGGCGAGGCGATCGACCTCGGGACCTTGATCCGGCACTATCGCGGAGATTAGGCCATGGCAGGGCTGGACATCGAGACCGCGTTGCAACTTCTCATGTTCGTGGTGGCAATGTTGGGGCTGTATTTGAGCTTTGTTGTCGATTGAGCGCCTGATCGAGGGGGGCGGTTGCAGGAAAGCCAACCTCGAAGGAGGTAACGACCAGGGGCCTTGCAATCGGAAACGCGAGCGACAGCAATGGATAGAGCGAGTCTGATCTTTTGCACGAGCGCCCTTTTGGGCGCACTCCTTCTGGCGGCCCTTGCCTTTCCCTTTGCCGCAAAGTCGCGTGCGGTCATCGACGCGGCACGAACGCCGCAGGCGGCCGAGCGGCTTGGGGTCGTCGATCTCGGGCCCTATGGCAAGGTAACGGTAAGCGAGCTCCTCGCCTATTACATCGAAAACCCGCCAAAGGCTGCGGACTCGCCGGCCAAGGAAAAGGTGCGCTTTCAGGGCTGCTGAGGGCGGGCCGAGCTGCTCACAAATGGGTCGATGAGCGACCAAGGGCGCGACGAAGAGCGATCAAGGGCGCGACGAATGGCGATCAAGGGCGCGACGAATGGCGATCAAGGGCGCGACGAAGAGCGATCAAGGGCGATGAAGGGCGACTAAGGGCGATGATGGGCGATGAAGGGGCGCGATGATGCGCGCCGGGCTGCTGACGGTGCTTGGTCTGTCGGGCCTCGTGGGGCTGGCGGCAAGCGCTATCGCCCCCGAGCCGGTGCGGAGCGCCGAGGGGGCGCCAATTCGTTTCGTCGCTGATCTTGCTAAAGCGCAATACGATGTCGTCATTGATACGCGCCCGGCGGAGATTTGCGAGAGCGGGAGCCTTGAGGGTGCGCGCTGCCTGGGGCCAGATGCCGTGATGAGCCTCTGAGCGACGATATGAGCGACGACAAGTGTGACGATAGAAGCGATAGAAGAGATAGAAGAGGCGGTATGAGTGACGATGCGCGCAATGATCTCGTGGTCTTGACGACAGGCCTTCATCCCGACGTCGAGACGCTGGAGAAGGCGCTCCAGCCATCGGCCGTCGGGCGCAACGTCCGCTGGATCGCGCTCGCGCCCAGGCAGATGGACGAGGCACAATGGGACGAGGTGCTCGGGGCAATCCTCTCGGCCGCAAGAGTCGTTGCCGTCTAGCGTTCTTTCGCTGCTCGCGCGGTGCGGGCGCGCGCTTTCCGGTTTTCGGGCCGATGCTCGGCTCGTGCATCTTGGTGCTTTCATCGTTGCTTTTTCCCGAGGTTGCCTGCGCACAGGGGGAGCACAGCCGTCGCGTCGCCGCCGAGCTTCTGGTCCTGCAAGGCGATGCCCGGCGGCTCACGGCGCCCCGTTTTTCCGAAAAGCAGAAAAAGGGCTTGCGCGATCGCATCCTGGGCGGGCTCGCGGCCCTTGCGATCCTCCTCAGGCTGGCGGACGAGGAGGCGGAGGCGGGGCGCACGAGTGGCGCCGACGGCCCGCGGGCGGATCATGCTGGCGCGGTTGCACGGCTCCGCAAGGCCCTCGACGCGGGCGACATCGCGGAGCTTCAAAGCCTCCTGGCACGGCTCGTGAGAGCCTATCCGTTACGCGTGCCCGGCATTCTGCCGATCACAGCAAGCCCGGCACGATGGGCTCGCGGCCGGCGCCTCCATGAAAGGCTTTGTGCTGGCTGTCATGATGCACCCGACCTCGATGTCGAGCGGCCGGCCTACAATCTCTTTGCGGAAGTGCGCCGGCTCTCGCCGGAAGAGCTCGCCGCACGCCTCATTGTCGGCGTTCGGGGCGATGTCGTAACAGGTGTGGCCAACCCGCTCTCGGACGAGCAGATCGCTGCGCTTATCGTGTTTTATCGTGGCCAGCAGATGGAGCGCGCGGTTGATGAGTAGCGGAGCGGATATGTGGGGTGGGCACAGTCGCTCTGGGGGCTTGTCGGCTTCTATGCCAAACCAAGGACATACACAGCGAGCAGGCTTGCGCAAGGTGTGGCAGTCATGGCAAAAGGCGCGTAACGAACAACAACCATGAATGGCCCGAACCTGTCTGCAGTCTCGGCGCGAGGACGTGGTGGCGCAAGGCCGCTATGGCGTGGGGCGGTTGTGGCGCAAGGTCACTATGGCACGGGCGGTTGGGGCGCGAGACGGCTATCATGTGGCTAGCAAAGCAGGGAACGCAACAGGAAGAAGGCGAATTTCATTAGAAAAATCAATTGATTGCCCCTGTGGCGGAATTGGTAGACGCGACGGACTCAAAATCCGTTGCCCGTTAGGGCGTGCCTGTTCGAGTCAGGCCAGGGGCACCATTATTGTGTCTATGTTTGTGCGATGTCTGCGCAGCCGCTTGCCACGAGTGCATGGATCCCCGCTCTTGCGGAGGCAAGTTTGAGCGCGGCGTTGTTTCCGCGCCGCCTCGCACTCTGGCTCGCGGCGTGAGCGGAGCAAGACGTCGGGCATTACTGCGCATTTTTGGCCTCTGAGTTCTGGTTTCCGGCTTCTGACCTGACCACAGAACCGCTGCCGACAGTCAGGCGCAACACCGCCAAGGTCCATTTCACGCACCGTTTCATCGAGGGGTCAGGCGCCAGCACCGCCAAGGCCAATTTCACGCGCCGTCTGATCGAGCGTGAGGCGCGCCCGGGTGATGAGCGCGTCGATCTCTTCGCGGCTGATGACAAGGGGCGGTGCGATGATCATCTTGTCGCCCACCGAGCGCATCACAAGGCCATTTTCAAAGCTCAGATCGCGACAAAGAAAGCCCACCTTGCCAGGCTCGGGAAAGCCCGCGCGGCGGGCCTTGTCGGGTGTGAGCTCGAGCGCCCCCATGAGCCCCACCATACGCGCCTCGCCGACGAGCGGGTGTTCGCCGAGCTCCGACCAGCGCGCCGCAAGATAAGGCGCCACCTCGTCCCGCACGCGGCCGATCAGCCCCTCGTCCTCGATGATGGCGAGGTTGGCGAGCGCCGCCGCGGCGGCCACCGGATGGCCGGAATAGGTAAAACCATGGGCGAACTCGCCCCCCTCGGCGATAATGGGCTCCGCCACCCGGTCGCCGACGAGGACCGCGCCCATGGGCACATAGCCCGAGG
>WGBL01000025.1 GCA_015494375.1 Hyphomicrobiales bacterium
GGAAAGAGCGCCCAATAGAACGCGACACGCGCATCATCGGGTGCACGGCGCCGCTTCCAGGTCGCCTCCCAGGCCTCGCGCAGTATGGGGGCGAGGCGCTTGCCATCGGCCGTCCGCGCCCGCCAATCGGCGAGCAGGATCGTGACCGGCGGGCTCGCGGCCGCCTCATGGGCGCTCCCCATCGCCGATCCGAAGGCGCAATGCCTGGTGGCCACCCATTCGCGGTCCTCTTTTGCAAAGCCGCGTGCCGACAGGAAGGCGCGCAAATTGTCGGGGGCGAGCTGCGTGAGCGTGAGCTTGAGGCCGCCGCCACCCCGATAGTGCCACTGCACGACGCCCGGCCCGCTCGGGATGGTGGGGTCGCCTTCCTGTGCCCCGGCCCGAGGCGCGCCGTGCCCGAGCAGCATAACGAGCGTCAGCAGAATAGCTGTGCTCCATTGGCCGTTGGTTCGCGGCGGCCCAGGCATGAGGCGCGCCGCGCACTCAGCTGTCACCGCCCAGGAATTCGACAATGGCATCGGCGGCATCCTCGGCGTAGAAGTCGCGGAAGAAGTGGTCGGCGTCCTCGATGACCTGGAGCTTGACGTTGGGCCGTGCCTTGGCGATGGGGGCGACCGCCTCCTCGAGGCCGGCCACGACCTTGTCCTCGCTGCCGACGATGACAAGCACGGGAACCTTGATCTTTTTGAGGAGCCGTGGTGTGTCGCGCCGATCGTCGGGCGCATAGTAGGAAAGAAACGCCTCGGCCGTCACCCGCGCCCCCTTGCAGTAGAGAAAGCCCACATTCTCGAGAAAGGCATCCGGCTGGCCCGCAGCCTCGAGCCCCTTGGCCTTCTTGAGAAGCGGTGTGAGGCGTTCTCCGTAGCGTTCCTTGTAAGTCGCTCTCACGCGCTTGAAGTCAAAGCGCATGGGCGCCAGGAGCACCACATGGCTCACGCTCGGGCGCGCGCGCTCGGCGGCGAACCAGGCGGTCTGATTGCCGCCCCGCGAGTGGCCCATGAGCACAATGCGCTTGGCGCCCTGGCCCTCGAGCCATCCGATCCAGGCCCCGATCTCGTCGAGCGCGTCCGTATGGCGGTGGCGATGGGGCGCCCCGCAATCATACATGCCGCGGCGCTTGTCGATGCCAAGCGAGAGCGTGATCGCAAGGCTCGACTGCCCCCGCTCGGCGAGCGCCGTCTGCATGGCGCCGATAACCTCCATCCGGTTGTGGGCGAGCGTGCCGTGGGTGATGAGGATGACGCCGTCGGCAAGGGACTTCCCGTCGGCGATCACGAGCCGGCCCATGAGCGTGAGCCCCTTGTGGGCGAGAGACACGTCGCGGGCAGCCGCCTCGGCGAGGCTCGCTGCGGGAAGTGCGAGCACAAGGCCCCACGCGAGGCAGAGCGCCAGCAAAAGGCGGCGCCAGGCAGGCGCCACGCGCACCAAGCGCGCAATGCGCCCCGCGCGCCCCGCGGCGCCCGCGGTCATGCTCAAAACAATGCTCCAAGTGTCCGATCCGAATGGCTTGTGCACCCGCGTCCCTCCCAAATGAGCGAAGGGCGTCATGCTCGCGATGATCGCCTCTCGATCGCCACGAGGCCCCCGCCCCTATACGGCAGAAGGGCGGCGTCCGGTCAAGTGCCGTTGCTATCGGCAGGGAATGAGCGGATCGGTGCATAGTCAGTTCCCTTGAGTCTGTGCGAGACTCGATGGAGTGCTTGACTCTGAATCATTTCTTTCTTATAGGGTAGATAAATAAGATAATATGCCTTATAAGGCACACGCCATGACAATGAATGCGAACAGGCTGACCATTGATCTGGAGCTCCACAAGCTGATTGAGGCAGCGCGCGCTTCTTTTGATGAGACGCCTACTGACATTTTGAAGAGAGTGCTGCGAACTTTTCTCGCGGAGATTGCTCTCGACGACAATGGCAGCAGCGCTGCGATAGGGCGCACAAGCGGCGCGGAGCGCTTGGAGCGAAAAAGGGGGGACTACGTCCTAACCATCTTTGGCAAGGAGTATAAATGTAATTCGTTGAAACAGGTGTTGCGAACCGCCTTGCTTGAATTGGAGGCCAAGAAACCTGGCCTGATTGATGGTGTTGCAAATCATCGCACGAGAAAGGGGCGGCGGATTGTTGCTCGCACCCCGCACGAGATCTATCCAGGCAAACCTCAACTTGTCCGGTATGCAGAGAAGTTAAGGAACGGCTGGTTTTTTGACACAAATATTTCAAGACCAACTCTAGAAAGGTACCTGAAGGTTATCGCGGACGCTGCAGGGATCGAGTATGGGAGGGAGGTTTTTTTCTCTTAGGCGTCTCCATGAGTGCTATCGGATATATGAGCCGATTCTCCGGTAAAGCCGTTCTCCTATTGGATGCTTGAGAGCCCATTTTCGCCGCGCGATATATTGCCCGCCGTCGGCGTCACGCCGCGAAGTCGACAAGGCGCCGATGGCGTCGTGCTTCAAGTCGAGCCATGGCCTCTTTTCGCCGCTCCTGCCGTTTCCGCTCCTCGACGGCCTGCTGCATGAGGCGGGCGATGATCGCGCTCTTGTTCTCGCCCTTGAAAGCGGCATTGAAAGCGCGTTTGATGTGCTCGGGAACCGAATAGTTGACCGTAGCCATGGCCTGAAACCTGTTGTTGAACATTTCAACAATAGTCTAGTATGCTTTGCCGGCCCGGCAAAACGTGGCATTACGCGGCGCTCGAGCGCGGGCCGCGCTTGGCGACATCACTTCAACTGGCGATGCCTCACCCCGCGATGTATTGCCCGCCGTTGGCGGTCAGCGTTGCGCCGGTGATGAAGGCGGCGGCATCGCTTACGAGAAACGCGACACAGGCGGCGATCTCCTCGGCCTTGCCGAGGCGGCCGACGGGAATCTGCGCAATGATGCCCTCGAGCACTTTCTCGGGCACCGCCGCAACCATGTCGGTGTCGATATAGCCGGGCGCGACGGCATTGACGGTGATGCCTTTGCGCGCGGTCTCTTGCGCGAGCGCCTTGGTGAAGCCGATGACACCCGCCTTGGCGGCCGAGTAGTTGGTCTGGCCCATCTGGCCCTTCTGGCCGTTGATGGAGGAGATATTGACAATCCGCCCCCAGCCGCGCGCCCGCATGCCCTCGATCACCGGCCGTGTCATGTTGAAGAGCGAGTTCAAGTCGACGCGGATGACCTCGTTCCATTGCTCGGGCGTCATCTTGTGGAGCATGGCGTCGCGCGTAATCCCGGCGTTGTTGACGAGGATGTCCGCCTCGCCCAAGTCCTTCGTTACCTGGGCAATGCCCGCCACACAGGCGTCATAGTCGCCCACGTCCCATTTGTAGACGGGAATGCCGCTTTCGGCCTGGAACGCCTGCGCCGCCTCGTCGTTGCCGCCGTAGTTGGCGGCGACGCGATAGCCCTTGGCCTTGAGCGCAAGCGCAATCGCCCGCCCGATGCCGCGCGTGCCGCCCGTCACAATCGCAACCCGTGCCATTACCTTGTTCCCTCCCTGACGCTCGTCTTTGCCCTCTACCTATTCTTCCCCGGCCATTTCGATCAGCTCTATATCCTTCTGCAACAACTCGTTGACGAGCTCACTGAGTGTGACACCGCGCTTTTTGGCCCGGCTTGCAAGAAAGCGCTCTATTTCGGGCTCGAGGTATATTGGACCAACCAGGACAAGGTCTTCGTGAAAAAACCGTCCTTGCTCGGCCTTTGAGAAATCATATTCCGGCTTTTCAGGCTTCATGGTGTCTGTTCCTCGTACTGGCGACGCTCGCGCCGACTCCACTGCTGTCCGGTCCGCTGTTCTTTTGCCTCCCCCTCGAGGGGGAGGCCGGGCCGAGGGCGAAGCGCGAGGCCCGGGAGGGGGTCTTCGGGCCAAGCTTGCCTGAGGGCGGAGCCCGAAGCCCTGGAGGGGGTCATTGGCATTGCGGCAATGGTGCGCAATCAATGGGAC
>WGBL01000026.1 GCA_015494375.1 Hyphomicrobiales bacterium
ACGCGGAGCTTGCCGCCCTGGATTGCCGCGTCACGCGCGGCAATGACGTGAATCTTGTGTTTGCGTCTGTGTATTAGCCGGCTTCACCAGGGCTTGCGCCTGAGCCCCGTGGCGCGTTCGCAACGACAGCACCACGTCACGCCGCGCCGGGCCCGCCGTCACTTGACAGCTCACCCGCCCTTTGCTTTCTGTTGGTTTACGTGCCGGTATTCCAGGGGGCCGAGGTTGGAGCCGAAGCTCACTGCAAAGGGCGGCCTGAGGGGAGCCCAAGGGGACTCGAGCGCAGCCCGAGCGGGGCCGAGGTGCAACGCAAGCCCCCACTGGAATAAAAGGGAACGCGGTGCGAGGGACCGGATGGGTCCATGGGGCATATGCTCGGGGGCGGATGTCCTTGGGATGCATATCCTTAGGGCGCATGTCTTTATCCTTCGGGCGCATGTCTTTGGGGAGCATATCCTTAGGGCGCATGTCGCTGGGGTGCATCTCCTTGGAGCGCATCTCCTTAGGGGTGCATGCTCTTGCCGTCCAACCGCCCTCAAAGCCGCGGCTGCCCCCGCAACTGTAGGCGGCGAGCCGCTTTCCAAGGGGCCAATGAATAGCCGCGAGCCACTAAACGGCTTGCAGGCTACTGAACGGTCCAGGAGCCACTGATCGGCCAAGAGGCCGCTGATCGACCCAAAAGCCGCAGATCAGCAGAGCCAAGCCGACGGGAAGGCGGAAAGCAAGGCGCCCGAGCCGCGAGCCAGGAGACCTGCCGGCACGGGTCGCCCATCCGACCGTACGGGGCGTGCGGTGGAGCGGAGATCCGTAGTGGCGGCGTTGGTTGAGTGCATCGTGCTGTCACGAGGACGGAGCATGCTCCTGGGGCGATCCGGCATCAGCAGTTAGGCGGAGATGAAGAGGCTTTGCTGAGCGCGCGCCTGCCCCTTTGGCACGGGCTGTTGCGCTCAGGCAGAGGCATCGCCCAATCCATCCACTTTGGGCGCTCGTCCGCCATTTTCCACTCGCCCCTGCAAACGGGCCTGCCCGACCAACCGGCAGTGAGATGCACCTGTCGATGGCTCTCACGCGAAGGGGCGGAATCCATGACCTCGAAAAGCAATCACCGCATTTGCACATCCGATCGTCCGGCCAAAGTACCAACGCGCCGCAGGCGCACGCGGCTATCCCGAGGCCCGGACCTTCGGGCTCGCCTGGGCTCTTCGGGTAGTGGCGCCTTCGGCCTTGTGCCACAGTGGCTTATCGCGTTCACACGCCGCGTCGGTCTTCTCGGCATGGGCTTGCTCGGCGCGCTGGAATTGGCGGTCGCCAGTGCCAGTGGGCAGGCGTGGGCGCAGCAGAACGGCGAAACCACCATTCTCGAGCCCATCATTGTCGAGGGTGTCTCAATTGCCGATGAGGAGATCGACGCCTCCCGTCAGGGCACCGCGGTCACCGTGGTCACGGGCGAGGAGCTCAAGCGCCAGGGCGTGCGCGACGCTGCCGAGGCGCTGCGCAGCCTGCCGGGCGTCTCCGTCAACCGTTCGGGCAGCGTCGCGGGGCTCACGGTGGTGCGGTTGCGTGGCGCCGAGGCCAACCACACCCTCGTTCTCATCGATGGCATCGAGGCTAACGTCACATCCGACGGCGGCTTCGACTTTGCGCACCTGAGCAGCGACCAGATCGCGCGCATCGAGGTGATCCGCGGCCCCCAGAGCGGCCTTTACGGCTCCAATGCGCTCGCAGGCGTCATCAACATCGTCACCAAAAAGGGCCAAGGCCCGCTCGCCGTCACAATGCGGGGCGGGGCGGGGGCCTTTGCGACGACCGATGGCAGCATTGCGGTCTCCGGCGGAAGCGATCGCTTTTACGCCAATGTCTTTTATGCCAACCGCACGAGCGACGGCTTCAACATCGCGCCCGAGGGGGACGAGCGCGACGGCTCATCGCGCCGCACCTTCGCCTTCAAGGGCGGCGTCAAGCCGGCCGAGAACTTCGGCATCGATGTCGTCTTCCGCGACGTTCGGAACTTCGGCGAGCGCGACACCGAGGGCGGGCCCGCGGGCACCCTTGCCGTTCAAGTGGACAATCCCTCGTTCTTCGAATCGCACGTCCGGCTGGCGG
>WGBL01000027.1 GCA_015494375.1 Hyphomicrobiales bacterium
CCCTACTATGCGCAAACGCTCGAGGCGATCGCCCGCCATTACGGCGTTTCGATGCGGACCCCTTGGGACGACCTGCCCGAGGAGGTGCAAAGCGTCATACTTTACGGCTCGGGCGAGGAGGAGATCGAGTTCGTCTATGACGACGGCAACCGCCGCCACCGCATCCGCCGCCGCTTCGAAGGCGTGATCCGCAACATCGAGCGGCGCTGGCGCGAGACCGACAGCAACTGGGTGCGCGAGGAGCTCTCGCGCTATCAGTCTGACCAGCCGTGCAAGGCCTGCGGCGGCTATCGCCTGAAGCCCCAGGCGCTCGCGGTGAAGATTGCGGGCCGGCACATCGGCGAGGTGGCCGCGCTCTCGATCCGGGCCGCGCGGGACTGGTTTGCGCAAGTCCCAGAGCATCTGAGCGCGCAACAAAACGAGATCGCACGCCCCATCCTCAAGGAGATCGGCGAGCGCCTGCGCTTTCTCGACGATGTCGGACTCGACTATCTGGTGCTCTCGCGCACGGCCGGCACCCTTTCGGGCGGCGAGTCGCAGCGCATCCGGCTCGCCTCGCAAATCGGCTCGGGGCTCACTGGCGTGCTCTATGTGCTCGACGAGCCCTCGATCGGGCTCCATCAGCGCGACAACCAGCGCCTCTTGGCCACCCTCAAGCAGCTCCGCGACCTCGGCAATACGGTGATCGTGGTCGAGCACGACGAAGAGGCGATCATGGCCGCCGACCATGTCGTCGACATCGGCCCGGGCGCCGGCATTCATGGCGGCCAGATCGTGGCCGAAGGACCGCCCAAGGCGATCATGAAGGCGGCGCAAAGCCTGACCGGCCAGTATCTCTCGGGCAAACGCGCCATACCGCTGCCCAAGCGCCGCCGGGCGCCCCGCCCGGGCCATGCGCTCACCGTCTTTGGCGCCCGTGCCAACAACCTCAAGAACCTCGATATTTCGATTCCCCTGGGGCTCTTTACATGTGTCACGGGCGTCTCGGGCGGCGGTAAATCGACGTTTCTGATCGAGACGGTGTATAAGGCCGTGGCGCGCCGCATCGCCGGCCGGCGCGAGCCGCCGGGCGCGCACGACCGCCTCGAGGGCATCGAGCTGCTCGACAAGGTGATCGACATCGACCAGTCGCCCATCGGTCGCACGCCGCGCTCGAACCCGGCCACTTATACGGGCGCCTTTACCCCCATTCGCGAATGGTTTGCGGGCCTGCCGGAGGCCCGGGCGCGCGGCTACAGGCCGGGGCGCTTCTCCTTCAACGTCAAGGGCGGGCGCTGCGAGGCCTGCCAGGGCGGCGGCGTGCTCAAGATCGAGATGCACTTTTTGCCCGACATCTATGTCGTCTGCGACCAGTGCAAGGGCCGGCGTTACAATCGCGAGACCCTCGAGGTGCGTTTCAAGGGTAAGTCGATCGCCGACGTGCTCGACATGACGGTGGAGGAGGGGGCGGCGTTTTTCTCCGCCGTGCCGGCGATCCGCGACAAGCTGATTGCGCTCGAGCGGGTCGGGCTCGGCTATATCCGCATCGGCCAGCAGGCGACGACACTCTCAGGCGGCGAGGCGCAGCGCGTCAAGCTCGCCAAGGAGCTCGGCCGGCGGGCGACGGGGCGCACACTCTATATCCTCGATGAGCCGACGACGGGGCTCCACTTCCATGACGTCGCCAAGCTGCTCGAGGTTCTGCACGAGCTGGTGGACCAGGGCAACACGGTGGTGGTCATCGAGCACAACCTCGATGTCATCAAGACGGCCGACTGGATCATCGACCTGGGGCCCGAGGGGGGCGATGCCGGCGGCGAGGTGGTGGCCACAGGCACGCCCGAGGATGTGGCCAAATGCCGGGCGAGCCACACCGGCGCTTTCCTTAAGCGCCTCCTCGGCAAGGGCAAGGGGGCCGGCGCGGCCGAGGCGGCGTCGGCGCGCGCGAGGCGAACAAAGGCCGCAGGGAAAGCCGCGGCGAAGGCGATGCAGCCATCGTCCCGCTTGGCTCGGGAAACGCGCGAGCCTCAGGAAGCGCTAGAGGAAGCGCTAGAGGAAGCGCCCGAAAGACCGAGCAGGACCGCTGCCAAGCGAGCCTCCACGACGACCACAAAGAAAAGCGCCAAGACCAAGACCAACACCAAGACCAATTCCATTGCCGGGCGCGCAGGCGCGCGGGCCAGCAAAAGCACCAGAAAAAGCACCAGCAAAAGCAAGAGGAAAACCGGCAAGGCCAACGGCAGCCGAAAACGCGGGGCGGCAAAGTCGTCAGCCCCAACTGAAAAACATCTGTAATATGTAAGAGCGCCGACCCAAAAAAGGATCGAACCGTGGCGATTGGCTCGCAAATCGCAAAACCCGCTCGCATCCACGCCCAGGTCCCCGCCTTCGCGGACATGACGCGTATTGCTTTGGCGACTTGCCATCAGTGCGTCCGACTCAATCGTCGAGCTTGCTGGTTCTAGCGCATGTTTTCGCGAGATAGGATCAATTCTGTTTCTCGATTGGCGTGTGCGACCGAGCTTTCTCTCTTCGTCATCCTATGCGCTCTTTGGTTTTGCGCGCGCCGCCCCTCCAACCCACGCGCTCTTTAGCCTTGCGCGCGCCGCCCCTCCAACCCAC
>WGBL01000028.1 GCA_015494375.1 Hyphomicrobiales bacterium
AGGCTCTCGCGTTTTGCCCATCTCGTCCGCCTCAACCTCATGCATCGCCGCCCCATCGACCGCCTCCATGCCCCGCCCGAGCCCGCTCCTCGAGACCCGCGCCAGATGCCTCTGGAGCTCCCCTCATGATAAACCGGACAGCAGTGGGTCAAGCCGGGTGATGACGGGCAGTAGGCGTAAGTGTCCTATGCGTCAATGCACTAGGAGCAGATCTCGGCGCAGATCTCAAAGCAGATCGCGCAGGCGATAGTAGGCCATGCCGAGCGCCAGCAGCTGGTTGGCGAGCCAGCGCCCCACCGGCAGGCGGATGTGACGCACACGGGCAAAGAGGTCGAACCGCTCGCTGGTGCCGGCCACCGCCTCGGCAATGATCTCGCCGGCGATATGGGAAAAGTTGACGCCATGGCCCGAGTAGCCCTGGACATAGTAGACTTGGGGCGCAAGCCGCCCGAAGGCAGGCACGCGCGTGATATTGATGCCGATGCGCCCGCCCCAGGCATAGGCCACAGGCACGCCCGCGAGCTCCGGGAAGACGCGCACCATGCGCGGGCGGATGCTTGCGGCAATGTCGCGCGGCTCACGGCCTGAATAGTTGCAGCGCCCACCATAGAGCATGCGCCGATCAGCCGTCAGGCGAAAATAGTCGAGCACGATGTTGCTGTCGGCGACCGCGAGCCCGTGGGGGTTGAGCTTTTGCGCAAGCGCCTCATCGAGTGGCTCGGTGGCGATGATGTAGCTGCCGGTGGGGATGGTGAGGCCCTGAAGGCGGCGCTCCTCGAGCCGATGATAGGCCCCGCCTGCGAGCACGATCGCGCCTGCGCGCACCTCGCCGCGGTCCGTGCGCACGCGGGGGCTTTCGGCGCTGCGGCCGGGGCGCGCGGGGCGCCCGGGGCGCGCGGCGCCATTCCGGGCATAGTCGAGCGCCACCACTGGCGATTGCTCGAAGATCGCAACCCCCAGCGACTGTGCAGCACGCGCCTCGCCATGGCAGAGCTTGAGCGGATGGAGATGCCCACTGCGAAAGCTCAATAGCCCGCCATGATAGGCCCGGGTGCCGAGCCAGGCCGCCATCTCGGACTTTTCGATGAGCCGCACCTCGCCCGCGCCGCCGCCTGCGGCATGGGCCTCGCATTCCTCACGCAACATGGCGAGATGGCGCGGCTTGGCCGCCGCCAGCATCCAGCCGCGCCTGAGCTCGCAATCGATCCCGAAACGGGCAATCCAGTCCTCGATGATCTCATGGCCGCGATAGGCGATCGAGCGGATCATGCGCGCGGCCTCGGCCCCGAGCTGGCGACGGAAGGCGGCCTCGCCACTCATCCCGGCAATGAGCTGGCCGCCGTTGCGCCCCGAGCCGCCCCAGCCGATGCGCCGCGCCTCAATAAGCGCCACGCGGTAACCCCGCTCGGCGAGCATGATCGCGGCCGAGAGCCCAGTAAAACCGCCGCCAACGATCGCGACGTCGGCCTCGTGTGTGCCTTCGAGCCGGGGAAATGCGGGCCCCTCGCCGGCGGTTGCCTCATAGTAGGTGAGACCGTTGGAGTGGGCGTGGGCATGGGGGTTGGAATGGGCATTCTCGCTTTCGGCCGCCATTTCCATCATCCGGTTCGATCATTCAGGCCTTGAAACCTTGAGCGTTTTGGTCGTAAGCGTGCGCGGGCGGGGCTGTCAATCGAGGCCACTCAATCTGCTGTCAGCCGTTCCCGCACCTCCGCCGTAACGAGGCGCGCAAAGTTCGTCGATTGGAAGGGCCATGGACCAACAATTGCAAATCGGCATCCTCGAAGCAGGCAAGACGCCCGATGCGCTCATCGGTCGCCATGGCCGCTATCCGGCAATGTTCGAGCGCCTTTTGAGGAGCGCCAATCCGGCCCTGTCTTTCAAGAGCTATGCGGTCATCGATGGCGAGGTGCCCGACGACGCGCGCCTCGCCGATGCCTGGCTCATTACTGGCTCGCGTCATGGCGTCTATGAGCGGCTCGCTTGGATGGCCCCCCTCGAGGCGCTCATCCGCAAGGCGGTGGCCGCCGAGCGCCCCGTCGTCGGCATCTGCTTTGGCCATCAGATCGTGGCGAGCGCACTCGGCGGGCGTGTCGCCAAGTCGGACAAGGGCTGGGGGGTCGGCATTCATGAGTATGAGATCGTTGCCGAGGCCCCCTGGCTCGCGCCACGGCCCGCCACAAGGCGTTTCGCCATCAATGCCGTCCACCAGGACCAGGTGATCGCACCGCCCGAGGGCGCGCGCGTGCTGGCGCGCTCCTCCTTCTGCCCCTATGCCGCGCTCGCCTATGGCCGCGCCGCCCTTACCTTTCAGGGGCATCCCGAGTTCGACAACGCCTTCGCCCGCGATCTCCTCGAGACCCGCCTTAAGGCACGCATCCCGCCCGAGGTGATGGCGCGGGCGCTCGGCTCGTTCGAGCGGGCGCCGCAATCGGGGCTCGTTGCCCGCTGGATCGCCAATTTTCTCATGGCCAATGTCAGGCACCGTCCCGAAGCCACGGAAGCGGAGGCAGCCGGCATCACCCTGGCCACCACAAACTAAGACCACCACAAACGAGAAAGGCTACGCGCCTGACGAGCAGCAACCAGAACGGCAACGGGGCCCACGATCCGCAACCAGAAGGGCGATACACCCAACGCAACGATGAGCCATCAAGCGCCAGGCCCAAACCTCAACGATGCCCTCTCGCTCGCCAAGGCGCTGATCACCTGCCCCAGCGTGACACCCGCAGAGGGCGGCGCGCTCACGCTCCTCGAAAAGGTGCTCGGAGAGGCGGGCTTTACTTGCGAGCGCCTCGTGTTCGAGGAGGCGGGCACGCCCGCCGTCGACAATCTCTTCGCCCGCTTCGGCTCAGGCACCCCGCACCTCTGCTTTGCCGGCCATACCGACGTCGTGCCGCCGGGCGATGAGGCGCTCTGGCGCCACCCGCCGTTTGCCCCCACCATTGCCGATGGCCGTCTCCATGGCCGCGGCGCCGTCGACATGAAGGGGGCGATCGCCTGCTTCGTCGCCGCAGCACTCGCCTATCTCGAGGCTAAGGGAAATAAGGGAAAGCAGAGCGCCGCAGGCTTTGCGGGCAGCATCAGCCTCCTGATCACGGGCGATGAGGAGGGCCCCGCCATAAACGGCACGCGCAAGGTGCTCGCGTGGATGGCCGCTCATGGCCATGTGCCCGACGACTGCATCGTCGGAGAGCCGACCAACCCCAGTGCACTCGGTGAGGAGATCAAGATCGGCCGCCGCGGCAGCCTCTCGGGCACCCTCACGATCAAAGGCGTGCAAGGCCATGTCGCCTATCCGGAGGCCGCGCGCAATCCCATCCCCGGGCTCATGCGGGCGCTGGCGGCGCTCGACGCCGAGCCGCTCGATGCGGGCTCGGAGCACTTCGCCCCCTCCAACCTCGAGATCACGAGCATCGACGTCGGCAATCGGGCCGAGAACGTCATCCCGGCGGAGGCCACGGCGCGGTTCAATGTCCGCTTCAACGACCACCACGATGCCGACGGCCTTGCCGCCCTCTTGCGCATCCGCGTAGCTGCAGCGCTTGAAGGCTCGGGGCTCGGCCATGCGCTCACCTTCGGCCCCGCCTCGCCCGCCTTTCTTACCGAACCGGGCCCCCTTGCGGCCCATATGCGGCGAGCAATCGAACAGGTGACGGGCCGCACCCCACGGCTCACCACATCGGGTGGGACATCGGACGCCCGCTTCATCAAGGACTATTGCCCCGTCATCGAGTTCGGGCTCGTCAATGCCACCATCCATCAGGTGGACGAGAACACCGCGCTTGACGACCTCGAAAAGCTCACCGCGATCTATCGCCGCTTTCTCGAGCACTATTTTGCCGCTGCGCCTGCCGGGAGTTGAGCCCAATCGCGGGCGTTCCGGTCATCAAAGCCGTTCCGATACTCAAGGCCCTGCCAATCAAAGCCCTGCCAATCAAAGCCCTGCCAATCAAATCCCTGCCAATCAATGTGCAAATCGACCCGGACCAGTCAGTCATCCAACTGGGCCGGTCCGTAATCGACCCGGACCGGTCAGTATCAGTAATCAACCCGGACC
>WGBL01000029.1 GCA_015494375.1 Hyphomicrobiales bacterium
CCTGCTTATGCTGCCGACCTGCTCAGTCGCCGAGCCGCTCGCCCGCGTGGAGCCCGGCGCTTCTCGCGAATTCGCCGGCCGGCGTTTTGCTCCCGCCCGCTCCGCGCACGCGCTTGGCCAGAATGGCGCCGCCCGTGGCGGCAATGAGGATACCGTCATCGCCGACCGCGAGCACCGTGCCAGGTGGGCTCTCGCTCGGGCCCGCGCCGCGGTTTTCGTTCTCGCGCTTTTCGCAATCATAGATCTGCAGCTCTTCGCCGCGCCAGCGCGTCCAGGCGCCCGGCTGCGGGTTTGAGGCGCGAATGAGGTTGTAGACCTCGCCCACGGGTTTTGACCAGTCGATCCGAGCCACCTTCTTGTTGAACCAAGACTCGTAGGTCGCCTCATCGTGGTTTTGCGGAATGCGCGGCGCTTTGCCCTCACGCACGAGATCGACCGCCTCGATCATGGCCTCGACGCCAAGCGGAAACAGCTTCTTGAAGTAGACATCGCCCAGTGTCTCGTCGGGGCCGATGTCCACCTCCTTTTGCAAGAGGATGGGGCCCTCATCGAGCCCCTCGTCGGGCCAGAAGATGGTGAGCCCGGTGCGTGTCTCGCCCATCGCGATTGGCCAGTTGATGGAGGAGGGCCCGCGGTGCCTGGGCAAGAGCGAGGGGTGGTACTGGATGGTGCCGAGCTTGGGTATGTCGAGGACCTTTTGCGGCACAAAGAGTGTCACATAGGCCATGACGCAAAGGTCGGGCTCATAGGAGCGCATGAGGGCCTCGGCCTCGGGCGTCTTCCAGGACTTGGGCTGATGGAGCGGCAGCCCCTTCTCCTCGGCCAGGAGCCGCAAGGGGTCGGGACGGGCGCCCTCCTTCTCGGGTGCGCAGAAGACGGCTACCACATCCTCGCCGCGCTCGAGCAGCCGCTGCAGCACCGCCTCGCCAAAGGCCTGCTGGCCGTGAACGACGATTCTCATTTCCAGGCCCTCCTTCGTGTCGCCGTATGCCGCCGGCGGGCCTCATTGCCGCGCGATCAGCGCCCTCGTCGGACGCGCTGTTATGAGCGCCTTAGCGCCTTGGCGCCTTCATTGCCGTGCGCTCAGCGCCCCCCCCCGCCTGGCCGACCTATCCAACCTCGCCAAGGGCGCCCGAGGCCTTAATTTCGGCGATCTCGCTTTCGCTCAAGCCCAGCACTTGGGAAAGGATTTCATCCGTATGCTCACCGAGAAGCGGGGACCGCTTCACCTCGACCGGCGAGTCGGAAAGCTTGATCGGGCAGCCCACCGTGAGATAGGGGCCGCGCTCGGGATGATCCACTTCCACCACGGTGCCGGTCGCGCGGAGGCTTGGCTCCTCGGCGAGCTCCTTCATCGACAGAACGGGCCCCACGGGAATGCCGAGCGGGTTGCAAATCTCCATCACCTCGAACTTGGTCTTGGTTTTCGTCCATTCCTCGATTGTCTCGAAGATGTGCATGAGCTTGTCGAGGCGGGCATCGGGCGTGGCGTAGCCCGGATCCTCCTTCCACTCAGGCTTGCCGATGAGGTCGCAAATCTTGCCCCAGACGGCCGCCTGGGTGATGAAGTAGACATAGGCGTTGGGGTCCGTCTCCCAGCCCTTGCACTTGAGGATCCAGCCGGGCTGGCCGCCGCCGGAATCGTTGCCGGCCCTGGGGGTGGCGTCGCCGAAGGGAATGCCGCGCCCATACTGGCTGTATTCCTTGAGCGGCCCGCGTTCGAGCCGTTGCTGGTCGCGCAGTTTCACCCGGCAAAGGTTGAGCACACCATCCTGCATGGGGGCGAGCACCTTCTGCCCGCGCCCCGTGCGCTCGCGTTGGAAAAGCGCCGCCACGATGCCGAGGGCGAGATGGAGGCCGGTGCCCGAGTCGCCGATCTGGGCACCGGTGACGAGCGGCGGGCCGTCGAGAAAGCCCGTCGTCGAGGCGGCGCCGCCGGCGCATTGGGCGACATTCTCATAGACTTTGCAATCTTCGTAGGGCCCGGGGCCGAAGCCCTTGACCGAGGCGAGGATCATGCGCGGGTTGAGCTCCTGGATATGCTCCCAGGTAAGGCCCATGCGCTCGAGCGCGCCCGGAGCAAAGTTCTCGACCAGCACATCGCAGGCCTCAACAAGGCGATCGAGCACTCGCTTGCCCGTCTCGTGTTTGGTATTGAGCGTGATCGAGCGCTTGTTGTGGTTGAGCATCGTGAAATAGAGGCTGTCGACATCGGGGATGTCGCGCAGCTGAGAGCGGGTGGCATCGCCCGTGCCGGGGCGCTCGAGCTTGATCACGTCGGCGCCGAGCCAGGCTAGCAGCTGAGTGCATGTCGGCCCCGACTGGACATGAGTCATATCGAGGATGCGAACGCCTTCGAGCGCTTTGGACATTTCATTCCCCTTGAAAACTCATATGGTTGGCGTGGTTGGCATGGTTGGCGTGGTTGGCGCGCCTGAGCCGCCCCGGCTCCCCGATCGAGACGATGCATCGCGCCCTCACTTGTACATGGTCTGGGCCTTGGTGCCCGGGGCGTACTCGTTGGGATCGACCCAGATGTTGATGACGGCCGAGCGACCATCGCGGCGCACCGCTTCGCGTGCCCGCCGCAACGCCGGGCCGATCTCGGCCGGATCGCGCACCTCCTCGCCATAGCCGCCCAGCATCTCGGCGAATTTCGAGAACGGCACATCGCCGAGCAGATTGCCGACATTGCCGCGGTCGGGGCCGTATTTGGCGATCTGGCCGTAGCGGATCTGGTTCATGGCCGAGTTGTTGCCGATGACGGCGATATAGGGGGCGCCGAAACGGTTGGCGGTCTCCATGTCGAAGGCGGTCATGCCGAACGAGCCGTCGCCGTAGTAGCAGAGCACCTCCTTGTCGGGATGGGCGAGCCCAGCGGCGAGCGCAAAGCCGGTGCCGACGCCGAGCGAGCCGAGAGCGCCCGGGTCCATCCAGTTGCCGGGCCGGCGCGGCTGGACGGCCTGGGCCGAGATCGTCACCACGTCGCCGCCGTCGCCGATGTAAATCGTGTCGTCGGAAAGAAACTCGTTGATCTCCCAGGCCACGCGGTAGGGATGGATGGGGGTCTGGTCGGAGCGGAATAGGGGCATCAGCTTTTTGGTCCGCGCCTCCTCCTCGGCGCGGAGCTCGGCCATCCAGGCGCGTCGGGCGTCGTTGGCACCGTTCTCGATCCGCCCCGTCACGGCATCAAGGACCGCCCCGAGGATGGCCCCGGGATCGCCGACGAGGCCGAGGGAGATGTCGCGGTTCTTGCCGACGGTGCGATAGTCCATGTCGATCTGCACGAGCGTCGCATCGGCGCGGATGCGCTTGCCATAGCCCATGCGGAAATCGAAGGGTGTGCCGACGATGACGATGACGTCGGCCTTGTCGAAGGCCGTGCGCCGGGTGCGATGGAAATGGTGCGGATCACCGGGCGGAAGGAGGCCGCGCCCGGCGCCGTTGAAATAAGCCGGCATGTCGAGCTTGCGGACAAGGGCAATGGCCGCTTCGTGCCCACGGCTCATCCAGACCTGCTGGCCAAGCAGGATGGCCGGACGCTCGGCCTTGATGAGGAGGTCGGCGAGGCGCTCGATGTCGCGCGGATCCCCGATCGAGCGCGTCG
>WGBL01000030.1 GCA_015494375.1 Hyphomicrobiales bacterium
TTGCAGAGGGAGCTTTGTCGTTTTTCGCTCTTGTCGTCGTGGTTGTGTTGCTCGTCTTGTGCGTTCACACAATCGTGCTCACACGATGGGATCACGATGGGATGAGGTCCCGGGCCTGCGAGGCGGCGACCGTCAGGCGGGCGAGCGTCAGGTTGCCGCTGTCGAGAATGTCATCGAGGCTCTGCTTGGTCCGCACAATAGCCGGGTCGTCCTGCGCGCACCAGCCCTCGAAGCCCCCCGGATGCCCGAGGACGCCGACCGCAAGCTGGCGGTGGGCGTCGCTCAGGATGGCCAGCGTGCTGTTGATGGCGAGCCGGTCGAAGTAGTCCTCGACCGCCATCTCCTCGGCCCGGGCGCGCAATTCGCCGATGCGGAAATAGTCGTCGAGTTGCGCGAAAGGCGCGACCACCTCCGCAATGTCGCGCCCCGTCCTCTCGGCGACGAGCACGGCATTGGGGGCATCGGCGGCAAAGTCGAGCCGGGCGATCTCGCGCGCGAGCCCCTCGGGCACACCGGCCTCGACGAAGCGGGCGCTGCGACGGGCGACGAAGGCGCGCTGGCGCTCGGTAAGCGCACCGTCAAGCGCCTCGACATAAGCCGCCACGCCCGCGCAAAAGCGTTCGAGCACCGGCCCGAGCCCGGCCGAGAAGTCGGCGTGGCGCAAGAACCAGGAGCTCGCCGCGCGCACGAGCTGCTGCACCTCCAGATAGAGGTCGAGCTGAAGCCGGCCCGGCACCCGGTTGTCGAGCGCATCGATGCGTCGCCAGAGCGCCTCAAGCCCGAACACCTCGGCCACCGCCCAATAGGCCATGACGATGTCGGCCTCGCCATGGCCCGTCTCCTCACCAAGGCGCACGACCATTGTCGAGCCGCCGCGGTTGATGACGGTGTTGGCAAGGTGCATGGCGATGATCTCGCGGCGCAGACGGTGGCCCTTGATGCCCGCGGCGTGGGCCTTGCGCATCTCTTTGGGGAAATACTCAAACAGCACCTTCTCGAAGGCGGGATCGTCCGGCACTCGGCTTGCCACGAGCGTCTCCTGCAGCGCGATCTTCGCATAGCCGAGCAGGACAGCGAGCTCGGGCCGGGTGAGCGGACGGCCGCTCTGTCGGCGCGCCTCGATCTCCCCATCGCTCGGCAGCGCCTCGAGCTCACGGTCGAGCTCGCCCGCCGCCTCGAGCGTACGCATGAGCTGCTGCTGGAAGCCGAGATCGGCAAGGCCGCGCCGCTCGCCAAGGCTGAGCGCCAGTGTCTGCAGGTAGTTGTTCCTGAGACACGCCGCAGCGACCTCGTCGGTCATGCGCGCCAAGAGGGCATTGCGTGCCTTCATCGACAGACGGCCCGACTGCACAGCCGGCCTCAGGGCGATCTTGATGTTGACCTCGAGGTCGGAGGAGTTGACACCCGCCGAGTTGTCGATGGCATCGGTGTTGACGCGCCCGCCGGCCTGGGCGAATTCGATGCGCGCGCGTTGAGTGAGGCCGAGATTGGCCCCTTCGCCGATCACCCGCACCTTGAGCTCGGCCGCGGTCACGCGAATGGCGTCATTGGCGCGATCGCCGACGCTTTCGTCGCTCTCGTCGCTGGCCTTCACAAAGGTGCCGATGCCGCCGAGCCAGAGCAGGTCGAAGCGCGATTTGAGAAGTGCATGGATGAGCTGATTGGGCGTGGCCTTGGCGCCCGTGAGCCCGGTGAGCGCCCGCATCTCTGCGCTCAGCGGAATGGCCTTGGCGCTCCGCGAATAGACACCGCCGCCTTTCGAGATGAGCGCCTTGTCGTAGTCCTGCCAGCTCGAGCGCCCCATCTCGAAGAGGCGCTTGCGCTCATGCCAGCTCGCCTCGGGATCAGGGTCTGGGTCGATAAAAATGTCGCGGTGATCGAACGCCGCAACGAGCCGGATCTGCTTTGACAGCAGCATGCCATTGCCGAACACGTCGCCCGACATGTCGCCGATGCCGAGGACCGTGAAGGGCGTCGTCTGGATGTCGATATCCATTTCGCGGAAGTGGCGCTTGACCGCCTCCCAGGCGCCGCGGGCGGTGATCCCCATCTTCTTGTGGTCATAGCCGGCCGAGCCACCCGAGGCGAAGGCATCGCCGAGCCAGAAGCCGCGGCTTTTCGCGATTTCGTTGGCATGGTCGGAAAACGCGGCCGTGCCCTTGTCGGCGGCGACGACGAGATAGGGGTCGTCATCGTCGTGGCGGACAACCCGCGCGGGCGGCACGATTTTGTCGCCTTCGAGGTTGTCGGTCAGCTCAATGAGCGCGTTGACGAAGATCTTGTAGGCGGCCACGCCCTCGGCGAGGATCTCCTCACGCGTGCCCTGGAGCGGCAGCTCCTTGGGCACGAACCCGCCCTTGGCGCCAACGGGCACGATGACGGCGTTCTTCACCTGTTGCGCCTTGGCCAGCCCGAGCACCTCGGTGCGGTAGTCCTGGGCCCGGTCCGACCAGCGGATGCCGCCGCGGGCGATGGGGCCGCCCCTCAGATGAACCCCTTCGACGCGCGGCGAATAGACGAATATCTCGGCAAAGGGCTTTGGCTCGGGGGCGTTTTCGATATGCCGGCTCGCGAGCTTGAAGCTGAGCGTCTCGGCCCCTTCAGCCTCCTCGTCCTCAGGCGCATTGAAGAGATAGAAGTTGGTGCGCACCGTCGCCACAATGAGATTGCGCAACTGGCGGATGATGCGGTCCTCATCGAGACTCTGGACATTGCCGAGCGCCGTCTCGATGGCCCCGATGACCTCCTCCTGGGCTTGCTTACGGGCGGCGACATCGCCTCCTGCGAATGTGGGTTCGAAGCGGATTTCGAAGAGCCGCCAGAGGTCGCGCGTAATGGCGGGGTGGCGAACAAGCGTGTCGGAGACATAGCGCTGGCCGAAGGGCGCCCCGATCTGGCGCATATAAGCAGCGAGCGCGCGCATCACCGTCGCCTGGCGCCAGCTGAGCCCCGCAGCGACAATCAGACGGTTAAAGTGGTCATCGATCGCGCGCCCTCTGGCGATGGCCAGAAAGCAGGCCTCGAGCCGGGCCTGGTGGGCGTCGAGATCGAGCGGCGCCCGATCGCGGGTCTCGAGCAGCATATCGTGGAGCTGCACCACCCGCTCGAGGCCATCCTCGATGGGCCTCAGCTTGAACGAGCGCTCGTCGATGACGGAAAAGCCCATGTTCTCGAAAATGGGCACACGGCGACTTAACGGCAGCGAGGCCTCGAGGCTGTAGATGGCCACGCGCGCCTGGTGGGCGGGGGCTCCGGCCTCGTCATGAAAATCGATGGCGATGGGATTGTCCGGCCCCAGCCGCTCGACATGGGCGATGTCGGCAGTGGCGCGCTCCGGGCGGAAGTTGTCCTTATAGCCCGCCGAGAAGGCCTTGCGGTAGCGCTCAACGAGTTGCGCGCCCCGATCGCCCTTGAACGCCTGGCCGATCGCCTCGGCCAGCTCGTCCTCCCAGTCGCGGATGATGGCGCGGACCGCAGCCTCGAGCGCGGCCTCGCTCACCCGGGGCGTCTCGCCCTCATAGCGGCCGATGATGAAATGCACGCGCACCAGCGGTCCACTGCCGAAGCTCGGATAGAAGGCCGAAACCACCCCCTTGTAGACTTCGGCAAGGTGTTGGCCGATACGCTGGCGGGTGAGCGTCGAATAGCGGTCACGCGGTACATAGATGAGCACCGAGACGAAGCGGTCGAACTCGTCGACGCGCACGAACACCCGCGTGCGGGGCCGAAGCTCGAGGTCGAGGATGCCGGCCGCAAAGCGCCTGAGGTCCTTGAGCGAGATCTGGAAAAGCTCGTCGCGGGGAAAGGTCTCGAGCACATTGACGAGCGCCTTGCCGTCGTGGCTGTCGGGCGCAAAGCCGAAGGCATCGAGAACATGGGCGACCTTGCGCCGCAGAAGCGGGATGTTGCGCGGCGCTCGGGTATAGGCGCCTGAGGTGAAGAGTCCGACGATGCGCAACTCTCCCGCGAGGGTGCCATCCGCGCCATAGAGTTTGGCGCCGATGTAGTCCATATGCGCGCGCCGGTGCACCTTGGAGACCACATTGGACTTGGTGACGATGAGCGCCTGTGGCGCGGCATAGAACTTGCGCACCTCGGGCGTCATATGGACGAGCTCGCGGCCGCGCCTGAGTACCCGCACCTCGGGATTGCGCAGGATGCCGAGCCCGCCCTCGGTGCTGGGCTCGAGGGTGCCCGTCTCGATGTCGCCCTTGAGCGAGAGCGCGCGGACGCCTAGGAATGTGAAATGCCCCTCGTCCAGCCAGCGCAGAAAGGCGATCGCCTCGTCGATGTCGTGAACCTTGGGCGGGCTTGCCTCGTAGCGGCGAATGACCTCATCGACGCGCGCGAGCATCAGCTTCCAGTCGTCGACCACGACGGCGACGCTTTCGAGGATGCTCTCAAGCTCGCGGGCGAGCGTTTCGCGCGATTGGCGCGGGAGGGGCGGCAGATGAATGCGGATATAGCTTTCGCAAGTGGCGCCTTCGAGTGCGCCGCGCCGCTCGGTAAGCGCGAGGAGGCGACCTTTGCAATCGCGCCTTGCTAGCAGAATGGGATGCGCAATGAACGCCACCTCGAGATTGCGGGCCTCAAGCTCGCCGATCGTCGAATCGACAAGAAACGGCATGTCGCGGTTGTGGATCTCAACGAGCGTATAGGCGCCTGGGTGGCTCTCAGGCGCACCGTCGATTTGGCGCTCAACGACGCGCAGCTTGCGCTCACCGCTCTTGCGCACGCGGATAAAGTCGAACGACTGGCGGATGAGCGCCAAGAGGGTGGCCGGCTCGAAACGTTCGAGGTCGTCGGTGCTGGTGGCGGCCAGCATGATGCGGGCGAATGTTGCAAGCTCGCCCGCCGCCGCATCTTCCTCTTTGTCGGCAAGCTTGACGATCTCCTCGATCATTCCGGCCCCTCCCTCCGCTCTGCTACAAACCCACCGGCCTAGTAGGCCCCGGCCATCCCTTTGCCACGCTCGCCACGCTTGCCACGCTCTGGGACGGGCGCTTCTTGAGCGAGTTGAGCGAGCACCCCTCTTTTCTTTTTGTCTTTTTGTTTCTCTCGGCCTTTCTAGCGCCCTTGGCCTTCAGCCCGCTTTGGCTAAATTGGACCGAACCCCCGAGGCCTGACAAGACTGGAGTTGGACCATGGCCGATCGCAATCGTGTGACAGCGCTCGACCTCGGCGCCGAGGATGCGCGCGACGAGTTCCTTGAAGGCTATTTCGCCAAGTGCGAGGAGAAGCTCGGCTTCGTGCCCAATGTGCTCAAGGCCTATGCCTTTGATGCCCGCAAGCTGAGAGCCTTCATCGACATGGCCGACGATCTCATGCTTGGCGAAAGCGGGCTCTCCAAGCTCGAGCGCGAGATGATCGCGGTGGCCGTGAGCGCCGTCAATCATTGCCACTATTGCCTTGCGGCCCATGGTGCGGCGGTGCGCTTTCGCTCGGGCGACCCCGAGCTCGGCGAGGTCATTGCCCAGAACTATCGCGCTGCCGAGCTTGAGCCGCGCCGGAAGGCGATGCTCGATTTCGCCGTCAAGCTGACCGAGGCGCCCGACAAGATCGAGGAGTCCGACCGCGCAAGACTTCGCGAGGCCGGCTTTTCCGATCGCGACATCTGGGACATTGCGGCCGTGGCGGCCTTTTTCAACATGTCGAACCGGCTGGCGGCAGCCACCGACATGCGGCCGAACCCTGAGTATCATCACATGGCGCGCGAAAGGGCGCGCGAGAGGGCCCGCGAAAGGGCGCCCGAGAGCAAGCCTTAAGGCCCCCCTCGGTGGCGCATCCTCTTCACGGACGCGTGTTTCCGACTTAAGAAGAGGGGCGCGAGAAGAGGGGGACAGAAGATGGCTCGCAAAGAGGGCGCGAGAAGAGGGCTCGAAAACGGTTGCGCCATCGGGCCCTGGTCGAATCGCACGATAGCTCAGAGCGTTGCTCAGAGCGCAGTCGCCCTGAGCGCGCAAGTCGCCAGTGAACGGATCCAATACGAGCCCATATTGCTCGACACCTCAACGAGGCTCAGAGCCAACTCGCCAAGGAACGGCAAGAAACGGATCGAGACGAGACATGCCCATTCCCATCCTTATGCCCGCGCTTTCGCCCACCATGGAGCACGGCACGCTGGCCCGCTGGCTCGTCAAGGAAGGCGACCAGGTTGTGCCCGGCGATGTCATCGCCGAGATCGAGACCGACAAGGCGACCATGGAGGTTGAGGCGGTCGATGAAGGCACGGTCGCCAGGCTGCTCGTCGCCGAAGGGACCGAGGGCGTGCCGGTCAACCGCCCCATTGCGCTGTTGCTCGAGGAGGGCGAGGATGCGGCGGCGCTCGATCAGCAGCCGGAGGCAGCGCGCGATGGGCAGCCGCAGGCGGCGCGCAGTGAACAGCCACCGGCGACCAAGGGGCCCGAGACGACCACGACGCCCGGGGCGCCCGCAGCGGCAGCATCCCAGGCGCCGTCGGAGGCCCCCTCGCCGCCACCCGCGCCCGGCGTGGCGGGCCCAGCGTCACATGAGGACGCAGCGTCGGACGAGGGCGCCGCTCAATCCCCGGAGCAGCATTGGCAATCGAATGAACCCGCAGGCAAGGGACGGGGCGGGCGCAACGGCCGCATTTTCGCTTCCCCCCTCGCCCGGCGCCTTGCCCGCCAGGCTGGGATCGCCCTCGCGAGGATTGCCGGCAGCGGGCCCCACGGCCGCATCATCAAACGCGACGTGGAAGCGGCATTGGCGGCCGGCGGTCCGGCCTTCATGGGACCGCCAGAGGAAGCGACATCCGATCAGACGGCGCCGCGGGCCATGGCCACCGTCGAGCGGCCGTCGCCAACCCTCGACGACGAGAAAATCCTTGCACTCTATGAGCCGAACACCTACGAGCTCGTCCCCCACGACAACATGCGCAAGGTCATCGCCCGCCGCCTTGTCGAGGCCAAGGCCACGATCCCGCATTTCTACCTCACCATCGACTGCCGGCTCGACGAGCTGCTGCGCGCCCGCAAGCGCCTTAACGAAGGGGCTCACGGCCAGTTCAAACTCTCGGTCAACGACTTCCTGATCAAGGCGCTGGCGCTCGCGCTCCAGAAGGTCCCCGATGCCAACGCCACCTGGACCGAGCGCGGCCTGCTCAAGCATCAGCGCTCCGACGTCGGGGTGGCTGTCGCGGTCGAAGGCGGGCTGTTTACGCCGATCATCCGCCATGCCGACCTGAAAACACTCTCTGAAATCTCCAATGAGATGAAAGAGCTCGCCGCCCGCGCCCGCAAGCGCCGCCTCGCGCCCCATGAGTACCAGGGCGGCACGACCGCCATCTCCAACCTCGGCATGTATGGCATCAAGCGCTTCGATGCGGTGATCAATCCGCCCCATGCCACCATCCTCGCCGTGGGCGCCGCCGAGGCGCGCCCCATCGTTGTCGATGGCAAGATCGAGGTCGCCACCATGATGTCGTGCACCCTCTCGTGCGACCACCGAGTCATTGATGGCGCCCTGGGGGCCGATCTGCTCGCCGCATTCAAGGCGCTGGTCGAGGACCCCGTGCAAATGCTGGTGTGAGACCGGCGCAGATTGCCATGAGCCCCGACAATTGTGTTTTTGCAACAGCCGGCAAACGAATGGAGCCCCTGCTCCCGCAAAATCTTGACCCATGAGGCCCGGCCGCGCACAAATGGCAGCAATCTCACCGATCTCAGATCTCACGGAACGCTTCAAGGGAGGCGATGGTGCCGCTTAGCATGCCACGTATCGTTCGGGTTTCTGCCATTGTGATGGCCTGGGGGCTCATGGGGGCTTTGGTCGCCGCTTGTGCCGGGCCCAGCGGCGGTGGCACCTATGCCGTGAGCGCAGGCGGGGCGCAGTCGTGCAAGCAATTGCAAAAGCGCATGAACCAACTCTATGCGCGCGGCAAGAAGGACAGTGCGGAGTACCGGCGCGTCCTCGATACCTATATAGCCCGGGGCTGTTATCGCTAGGCGGACCGCCTCGGTAGAGCTGCCGCGCCCAATTCTACAATTCCATGAGGATCGCCTGGGATGGCGGGCGAGCGGCCATTCGAGCCATGATTTGGTTCGAGTGTGGGAATGCCTGTCAGGCCTCTGGCCAGGCGCTTACCGCTCTGGCATGTTCACCGGGCCGGCGTTGCAAGCGCGCGGCGCAAACGGGGTGCGAGAAAGCAGAGGGCGCGGGCCATGGCCGAGAAGGGCAAAGACAATAGCTCTGGTTATGACGTGATCATCATCGGCGGTGGTCCGGGCGGCTATGTCGCCGCCATTCGCGCCAGCCAACTTGGCCTCCGCACCGCGCTCATCGAGCGCGAGCACCTGGGCGGCATTTGCCTCAACTGGGGCTGCATTCCCACAAAGGCGCTGTTGCGGTCATCCGAGCTCTATCACCTGCTCAAAGGGGGCGAGGCTTTCGGTCTTGTCGCCTCCGATATCGGCTTCGATCTCGAAAAGATCGTCGCCCGCTCGCGCAAGGTCGCCTCGCAGCTCTCCGGGGGCGTCAAGTTCCTCATGAAAAAGAACCGAATCGACGTCCACGACGGTGAAGCCCGCCTTTTGCCCGAGGGGGGCGTCGAGGTGCGGCCCAAGGACGGTGCGCCATACAGCCTTGAGGCGCCGCATATCGTGCTGGCGACAGGGGCCCGGGCGCGCACACTCGATGGCGCGGGGCTTGGACCCGATGACGCCCGCATCTGGACCTATCGCGAGGCGATGCTGCCGAGCGCGTTGCCGGGATCGCTGCTCATCATCGGCTCGGGCGCCATCGGCATCGAGTTTGCGAGTTTCTACAATGCACTCGGCAGCGACGTCACAGTGGTCGAGATCATGGAGCGGATTTTGCCTGCCGAGGACGCCGAGATTTCCGAGCTCGCGCAAAAGGCCTTTCAAAGGCGCGGCATGACATTCATGACGTCCACTGAGGTGAAGAAGCTCGCGCCTTCCGGTGATGGCGTTCGCGCCACACTCAAGGACGCCAACGGCAAGGGGGATGAGCAGACGCTCGAGGTCGAGCGCGTCATCCTCGCCATCGGCATTACCGGCAATGTCGAGGACCTGGGTCTCGAGGCCCGGGGCGTGCGGGTCGAGCGCGGCCATATCGTCACCGACGCGTGGTGCCGCACCACGGCCCAGGGCGTCTATGCCATCGGCGACGTGGCGGGCCCGCCCTGGCTCGCCCACAAGGCAAGCCACGAGGGCATTCTGTGCGTCGAGCGCATCGCCGGGCTCGATGAGACCGAGCCGTTGAAAGTCGAGCGCGTGCCGGGCTGCACCTATTCGTCGCCGCAGATCGCCTCCATCGGGCTTACGGAGGAAAAAGCGCGCGCCGCCGGCCATTCGCTGCGTGTCGGCCGTTTCCCGCTCCGCGCCAATGGCAAGGCCATTGCCCTTGGCGAGACCGAGGGGCTCGTCAAGACCATCTTCGATGCGGAAACAGGCGAGCTTCTTGGTGCGCACATGATCGGTCCCGAGGTCACCGAGCTCATCCAGGGCTATGCCGTCGCCATGGGGCTCGAGAGCACCGAGGCCGAGCTGGCCCATACGATTTTCCCGCACCCGACACTCTCCGAGGCCATGCACGAGGCGGTGCTCGACGCTTATGGGCGCGTGCTCCATACTTGAGCGGCGCCATTCATTTGCGTCTTGGGTGCTTTTTTCCTTTTGGGCCCTTTCAGGCCTCTGCCAAGAGCCTCTGTCGCCCGCCGCCTGCTGCTCACGCGGCGCCCTGAAAGTTTTGGGCGCATGATAAAGTTTTGGGCGCATGATGTAGTGCGCCACTCTCTGGTGCTCTACTCTCCAGTGCGCTACTCGGCGGCTCTTGTCGCCTGGGACGGGGCGTGGTCCTGGCCCTTGCCGGCCAGGCGTACGAGCCAGCCGAACAAGCGCCCCAAGTCGCCGCCGATGCCGGCGAGCGACGGTACCAGGACAAGGACCAGCAACGTCGCGGCAGCGAGGCCGAAAACGAGCGTAATGGCCATGGGGATGAGAAACTGGGCTTGCCGGCTCTGCTCGAACAGCAGCGGCAACAGCCCGCCGATGGTGGTGAGCGAGGTAAGCAGCACCGCCCGCAAACGGTCTTGCGAGGCACCGATCGCCGCCTGCCTCAGGCTGTCGCCGCGCTCGAGACGGTCCTTGATGCGCGTCATGAGGATGATCGAATCGTTCACAAGGATGCCCGAAAGCCCGAGCAGGCCGATGAGTGAGACGATCGTCAGATCATGCCCCATGACCATGTGCCCGACGATGGCGCCCACCAGCCCGAAGGGGATGATCGCCATCACGGCGATGGGTTTGGTATAGCTCGCAAACACCCATGCCAGAATGATGTAAATGAGTGCGAGGGCCAGAATGCCACCCGCCTTGAGATCAGCGAACGACTCGCGGCGCTCTTCATCGCGCCCCTTGAAGGCATAGGTGATGCCGTATTTGGCGGCGAGCCCCGGCATGACCTCGCGGGCCAGCCGCGCGACCACCTCCTCGGTGCTCGAGACATCGGCGTCGATGTCGCCTGTCACGCCCACGGTGCGCACACCGTCGCGGCGCTGGATGACACCAAAGCCTTGCTTGGTGCGCAACACGACGACCTCGTTGAGCGGCACCCATTGGCCCGCGGGGCTTTTGAGGTAAAGGCCCGCCAGTGCGCCCAGCCCCTCGCTGGCCTGTTTGCGCAGGACGCGCACCGTGATCTCCTCATCGCCGCGGGCAA
>WGBL01000031.1 GCA_015494375.1 Hyphomicrobiales bacterium
CTGAAAGTGCCGCCCACGACGTCCATCGGCTCATTGGTCATATCAAGCCCGTCTCAGTTTTGTTCGTTGTTTCGCGTCGCTGAGCGTTGAGCGCTTTGAGCCCATGGCCGAGCACGGCGCATCGACAGGAGCCGCCCCGCACGCGGGACATGATCGCAATTCGGCCTCCTGTCAACTCGAATGGGGGCCCTGTCGACTCAGTTGGGGAATTATGCGGAAATGCTCGCCCGGCCCGGACACCACTTCTCTACACCTGCCATCGTGATGCGCTCCCCATCTCATCAGACTCTATAAAGTTTTGGTGCAAACCTTGGTGAGATTGGTGAGAAGAGTGTCATTCCGACGGAGCGGATTTGTGTCAGATACGCGCAAAGGACCGCGCCTCTGTCGTCATGTCTGGGGCTTCCCGGTTTGGCTAGGACACTGAGACGATTTGGAAAGTCATGTATCCGGCCTCCCAGGTGCCCGCATGTCGAAGGGCGGGGCGGGCGTCACCCCCCCCCCCGCGCCACCAAAGCGCCATCCGGCGCCGCAGCATTATCGCCCAAATTGCAGCCCCAGAAACCCGCCAGCCGCCTTGGTCAGGCCATAGCGCGTCGCCCCATTCCCAGACTTGTCAAGACGGCGCTCGAGCGCCAGATTGCGCATCTTTCGCCCCCGCACCACGACGCGCTCGGCGAGCGGGCTGCCCGGAAGCGGGCGCTCGGCCCAGACCTCGATACGCTCCTTGCGATAAGGCGGGCACGGCGCACGACCGTCGCGCGGCTCGCGTCCGCCGACAAAGCTCACATTGACGAGATAGCGCCGCCCACAAACGGCCACCCGCGGCGGACGGCGCGTGAGCTCGAAGTAGTCATACCCCTCCTTGAGCTGACGCCAAAAGCCATACCATTGCGAGTTGCGATGGCGCCGCATGTTGCGATCGGTCATGCGGAAGGGGAAGGCATGGACCTGAAATGCCTGCTGGCCGCCCGCGAATGCCTCACGCGCCAGGGCATAGATTTCCTCCACAAGCGCATCGGTCATGGCATAGCAGCCTGCCGAGCGGCAGTCTCCGTGCACCATGAGAAAGTCGCCCGTGCGGCCGAAGGCCCGGTCATAGGCGTTGGGATAGCCGAGATTGAACGAGAGGTGGAATTTGCTGTTGGGGTTCATCTGGTGCTGCGTCACGGTATAGAACCCCTCGGGCGCCTGTTTGTCGCCTTCACGCAGCTTGGGGCCGAGGCCGCCCGACCAGTTGCAGATGGGGTATGTCTTGAAGTGGTAAAAGCGCCCGTCCGCGCGCGCCTTCCAGACCTCGAGCTCCGACTCCTCCTTGAAGATGCGGATCAGAATCGGGCTCTGGGGCGACATCCCCTTCTTGCCAAGAAGGTGCATCGCCTCTTTCGACAGCGGGCGCAGATGGGGCGGCGTCTCCTGGCTGCAAGCCCCAACCAAGGCGCTCAAGATCGCAGCAAGCCCCACGCAGAACAATCGCTTGCAAATCATGTCGTCGTTGCTCAACCCCATAGGAAGTGTCCCAGGGACACGCAGTCCACCATCGACTTGGTTTCGTTAATATATCGTAAACCGGGCCGGGGCGCCATGCCCCGTCCGGCAAGTCAGGTCATGCCTGCGAATTGGGGGAAAACGAGGGCAAAGCCGGGGCCGAATTGAGAAACTGTGCAATAGGGAAATACAGTATTGTGAATTGGCGGCCGCGACCGTGGGCGAGCCGGTGAGCAAATGCAGCGCTTTTGCGCCGTGGCCGCGGCGCTGCGCGGGGGCGTACGATAACAGCTCAGGTGAGCAAATGCTGCGTTCTTGGGCCGCGGCCGCAGGGTGAGGCACGAGAGGGCTGAGCCCAAACGCCTCCTCGGGCCCGCTTGCTGTTGGCTTCTTTGGCTCTCTTGGCTCTCTTGGCTCCCTTGGCTTCCTCCGCGCCGGCGCGCCTCAAAGATTGCGGCCGATGGCCATGAACTTGTCCTGGCGCAGGCGGCGGATCTCGGCGCTTTCCATGCCGTCGAACTCTTCGAGCGCGCGTTTGATGGCCGCGCCCGTATCATCGATTGTCTTTTCCGGCTCACGATGAGCGCCGCCGACGGGCTCGGGGATGATCTCGTCGATGACGCCGAACGCTTTGAGGTCGCTTGCGGTGATTTTCATGCTGGTGGCGGCGTCCTTGGCGCGGCTCGAATCGTGCCAAAGAATCGACGCCGCCGCCTCGGGCGAGGCCACCGTGTAGATGGCATGCTCAAGCATGAGCACGCGGTTGGCTGTGGCAATGGCGATGGCGCCGCCCGAGCCCCCCTCGCCGATCACCACCGAGATGATCGGCACGCCAAGCGAAAGGCAGCAATCGATCGAGCGCGCGATCGCCTCGGCCTGCCCGCGCTCCTCGGCGCCGATCCCGGGATAGGCGCCGGCCGTGTCAATGAGGGTGATCACGGGCATCGAGAACTTGTCGGCCATCTCCATAAGCCGCACGGCCTTGCGATAGCCTTCAGGGCGCGCCATGCCGAAGTTGTGCTTGACCCGGGCCTGCGTATCGGAGCCTTTTTCGTGGCCGATCACCATGACCACGCGATCGTCGAACCGCCCGGGCCCACCGATGATCGCGCTGTCCTCGCCGAAATAGCGATCGCCCGCCAGAGGCGTGAAGTCGTCGATGAGGCGGTTGACAAAATCGAGAAAATGCGGCCGGTCGGGATGCCGGGCGACCTGGGTCTTCTGCCAGGGCGTGAGCTTGGCATAAGTCGCTTCGAGGGCCGCCTCGGCCTTCTGCTCGAGCTTGGTGATCTCCTCGCTGATCGAGACACCACTCTCGCCATCCTCGGCAAGCGCGCGCAGCTCGGCGACTTTGCTCTCGAGCTCGGCGACCGGTTTTTCAAAATCGAGATAGGTGCGCATGGGCACTCCATCGCCTCCCATCGCCTCCGCAAAGCGGCGTTGGCGTTATTGATGAATTCGATGAATGACGAACGATGAATGATGCGTGCTCTGGAGCACTCAATACAAGAATTGCCGCGCCCTGGCAAAGGCGCGCGTCGCGGTTCGTGAACGGTGTCTCGGCGCTTGTGCCAGGGCTTGCCAGGGGCGGCGTTGCGATCGATGATCGGCGAGAGCGTTGCTCGCGGGGGCTTTGCCCGCCCCGTCCTCCCGCCGCTCTGCGGTCGATATTGGCCGCCCACCTCGCGGGGACTTGGGCCACGGGTACGGTCGAAGGGCTTTTGGCGAAAAGGGGAGGATCGTGAGAGGGCCAATGCCGACCTTTCGCTTTGCCCCCAGCCCCAATGGGCCGCTGCATCTGGGCCACGCCTATTCGGCGCTTCTTACCTGGCGGCTGGCCGAGCGCCTTGGCGGGCGCGTGCTCTTGCGGATCGAGGACATCGACAAGGCGCGCACGCGCGAGGCATTCGTTGAGCAGATCTATGCCGATCTCGCCTGGCTCGGGCTCGACTGGCCACGCCCCGTCCGGCGTCAGTCGCAACACCTCGCCGACTATGCCCGCGCCGCCCGCCGGCTCGAGGAGCTTGGTGTTCTCTATCGCTGCTATGCCAGCCGTGGCGAGATTGCCAGGGCGGTTGCAGCCGCATCCGGGGGCAAGGGGCCGCAGGCGCCGCGCGACCCCGACGGCGCCCCCCTCTATCCGGGGCGCGGGCGGGTGCTTTCGGCCGAAGAGGAGGCCCGCCGCCGGGCCGCGGGCGCAGCCTTTGCGCTCCGCCTCGATATGGCCGAGGCGCTTCGGGTGGCCCGTGAGCGGGCATCGCAGCCGCTTGGTTTTGAGAGCTTCGATGAAGACGGCGCCGTTTCATTCGTCCGCGCTCGGCCCGAGCGCTGGGGGGATGTGGTGGTTGTGCGCAAGGATGTGCCGACGAGCTACCACCTCTCGGTGGTCGTCGATGATGCGCTCCAAGGGGTGAGCCACGTCACCCGCGGCCGCGATCTCCTGGCGGCAACCGACGTGCACTGCCTCCTGCAAGTGCTCTTGGGGCTGCCCACACCCCGCTACCATCACCATCGCCTCATCCGCGATGATCAGGGGCAAAAGCTCTCAAAGAGCAAAGGCGCCCAGAGCCTTGCCGCGCTTCGCAAAGTGGGCGCGGCCCCGACCTATTGTCCTGCGTAGCCCCGACCGATCGACCGGCACGGCCTTGCCTCGTCGACAAGAGCAGCCACGCCCTCGCGCGCCAGGTGTCTTGCGCATATTTAACCCTTTCTTGCTAGTCTGGATGGCCACGCCCTCGTGTGCGAGGTGTCTTGTGCGCTCCAGGGGTGCAGATGAGGCGTTTGATTCGTGGGAATCACGCCCGGCCCCGCGCAGCCTCCCCATTTTGCAATCGTTTTGTGCACAAGCCCGTGTGCTCTGCCCGTCATGGTTGTCGTTGTCTATGGATAATCCTTTATTTTCAAAGCGATAAATCGTTTGTTTACCAACGGCGCCGAAGCTGGGTGCAGAGCTCCTTGCGCGCCGCTTTCATAGCACCGCAAAGCGCTCACCTCTTAACTGATTAACTGTTGCGCTTTCCACGGGAGTGGCACCTGCGATGTTGCGTGAGATTAGACCGACAAGCCCCACAATCGGGCTGGGCGCCGCCCTCGGCCTCCTCTTGATCGGACTCTTTGTGCGCCCGCTCTGGCCGTCTCGCCAGGCCACACCGGCCCCTAGGCGGCAACCGCTCGCAGCCCTTTGGCGTAAGCTCCAAAGCCTCGGGCCGAAGCCGCAGGCGCCGAGAACGCGTGCGCTCGTTACCGACCACAACCCTCCGGCGCCCAAAGCCATAGAGAGTCACGACGACAGCCGCCGGGGGCGGCTTGCTCGCCATGGCCCCGACAGCCGGCAATGGCAACGGATCGAGACACGCATCGATGCCCATGTCACGCGCGCCCGTGCGGTCGGCGCCATGCACGCCCGCCTCAGAAGCGAGCTCGACGGGCTCGCCTATACCCTCGAAAGCCTGCGCAACGAGATGAATGGCCCCGAGCCCATCCCCACCACGGCTGCCGAGTGAGCCGCCGCCGGGGAAGCCGACCAACCATCGCCGGCCGAAGAGCACCCACGACCCGCACTCACCACCACCTTGGGGCTTACCTCCAAATCAACTCGGGGCGTGTCGCCCTATAGATCTAACACGCGCCCGCTCGCTCAGCCCCGCTGCTTGCCGGGTGTCTCTTGGCGCTGTCGGGGGGTGCGGGGCACAAAAGGGCCCTTGCCGAGCGCGTCAACGGGTGTCACGCGAATTGCGGTGATCTGGTTACGCTGCTTGCGCAGTATTTCGAAACGAAAGCCGTGGAAAGTGAAAACCTGGCCCGGCTCGGGAATGGTCTGGGCTTCGTGGATGACAAGCCCGGCGATGGTGGTTGCGACATCCTCGGGCAGCCGCCAGTCCATGGCGCGGTTGAGATCGCGCACCGGCACGATGCCATCCACATTGACGCTGCCGTCGGGCTGCGGGCGGATGCCTGTGTCGGTGACATCGTGCTCGTCGGCGATCTGACCGACAATCTCTTCGAGTATGTCCTCGAGCGTAATGAGGCCCATGACCTCGCCATACTCGTCGACGACGAGCGCAAAATGGCTCTTGCGTCTGAGAAAGGCCTTCAGCTGATCGCGCAGATCGGTGGTGTCGGGCACGAACCAGGGCTCGGTGGCGAGGGCGAGAATGTCGATCTTGTCGGCCTCGAAGCCCACCCGATGATACTCGCGCATGAGGTTCTTGACATGGAGGACGCCAACGAAATTCTCGGCCTCGTCCTTCCAGACCGGCAGTCGCGAGTAGGGGCTCTTGAGCGCCTGATCGACAATTCTCTGTGGTGGGTCATCGGCGTTGAGGCTCTCCATCTTGGTGCGGTGCACCATCACATCAACGACCTCGAGCTCGCGCAAATCGAGGACGCCCCCCAGCATGTCGCGATCATCTTTGACAACCTTGCCGGCGCGATGATGGAGGTCGATGGCGCCGCGGATCTCTTCGCGTGCCGAGACCAGTGCGTCGCGCGCCTCCTCACCCCGCATCCCAAGGAGCGCCCCAACGATCGCCTGAACCGCCTGCGCCAGCGGGGCCAGCGCCGTCACGATGGCCTGGAGCACAGGCGCCACGGCGAGGGCCAGGCGCTCGGGCCGCGAGATGGCGTAGGTTTTCGGCAACACCTCGGCAAAGACCACGACGAGCGTGGTCATGGCAAAGGTGGCATAGGCGACACCGGCCTGGCCGAAGAGCGCCAGGAATAGGCTCGTTGCCAGGGCAGAGGCGAGGATGTTGACCAGGTTGTTGCCGATGAGAATGGCGCCGATCAGCCGCTCGGGCGCCGTCATCAGTTGGGCCACCAGCCGCGCGCGCGGATTGCCTTCGCGCTCGAGGGCGTTCATGCGTGCCCGCGAGGCCGCCGTCATGGCGGTCTCGGAGCCGGAAAAGAACGCCGAAAGCGCCAGCAGAACGATCACGGCGGCAAGGGTTGCAAGAATCTCGAATGTCATCGGGTGGAGCCTCCAGACGAAACGGCCCAAGGAAATGCCGCCCCAAAGATGTTGCCAAGGGGCCAACTGCAGGGAAAGCCAACAAACATCAGCAATGAACACTTCAGAGTTCGGCGGCAAGGAATGAGCGCAAGTGCGCCACGTCGTCATCGCTACCAAGCCGCTCGATGAAAGCCCGGCCGATGCCACGGACGAGCACCAGCGCCAGCCTCCGCCCGCGCACTTTCTTGTCCTGCGCCATGAGCGCAAGAAGCGCGTCGACATCCTCGGGCCGGGGACCGCCGCCAGAGATATCGGCAACCCGGCTCGGCAATCCCACGGCGCGCAAATGCGCTTCCACGCGCGCCACATCATCGGCCGCGCAGAGCCCCCGCTCGTGCGAATAGCGAAAAGCCATGGCCATGCCGATGGCAATCGCCTCGCCATGATAGAGACGGTCGCCATAGCCCGCCCAGGCCTCGAGCGCATGGCCGAAGGTATGCCCGAGGTTGAGGAGTGCGCGCCGGCCGCTCTCGCGCTCGTCCTCGGCGACGATCGCCGCCTTGGCCTTGCAGCTCACCTCGATGGCGTGGCCGAGGGCGCAATCGTCGCGGGCGAAGACGGCGCGCCAGTTGGCCTCGAGCCAGCCGAAAAATGCATTGTCGCCGAGCAGCCCATATTTGACGATCTCGGCATAGCCCGAACGGAACTGGCGCTCGGGGAGCGTGGCCAGGGTGTCGGTGTCGGCGATCACCAGCCGCGGCTGATGGAATGAGCCGATGAGGTTCTTGCCTTCGGGCGTGTTGATGCCGGTCTTGCCGCCGATGGCCGAATCGACCTGGGCCAGGAGCGAGGTGGGGATCTGGACGAGCCGAACGCCACGGCGGAGAATGCTGGCAGCAAACCCCGCGAGATCGCCGATCACCCCGCCGCCGAGCGCAATCACCACATCGCCGCGCTCGACCCCGCGCCGCAGCATCTCGCGGCAGAGCGCCTCGAGCTCGGCAAAGCTTTTGCTTGCTTCCCCCGGCTCGAGAACGATTGACGAGATGAGGCGTACTCCATTGCGCCCGTTCCCGGTATTCCCCGTGGTATTCCCCGTGGTATTCCCCGTGCCCGGTCCCTGTGGCACGGGCGAGCGCACGCTCGCGCCAAGCGCGCTTTCAAGCGCCGGCAAATGATGGCGGGCGACATTGGCGTCGGTGACGATCAGGCAGCGGGCCCCGGGGGCCACCTCCCCGATCAACGCCCCCGCGCGCTCCAGAAGCCCCGGCCCGATCCAGATGTCATAGCTCGCCGGCCCGAGCGCAACCGCGACCTGCCGCGGCGCATTGGCCTGCTGCCCGTGCGCTGGCATCGGCTTTACGGAGCGGCCGCCGTCTTCAGGGCTTGATGGTGTCCGAGCTCTCTCAGTCATCGGATGTTGCGGTCCTCAGGCTTTCACATCGTCGCCATCGCCAGCGCCATTGCCATCGTCACTGCCACTGCGATCGTTAGCGCTATCGCTATTGCCCTTGCCATCGTCAATGCCATCGCCGCTGGTGAGCTTCGCGGCAAGGGCATCGATGATCTCGCCGACGATCACATCATGCGAGACCTCGCGGCTGATGATCGTGATATCGGCCTCGGCATAGACGGGGTGGCGCTCCGCCATCAAGCGGGCGAGGATTTCGCGCGGATCGCCCTGCCTGAGCAGCGGACGCGTGTCGCGACGCGAGACCCGGGCCACCAGCGTCTCGAGCTCGGCCTTGAGCCAGACCGCGATGCCCCGCTCGCGAACGCCCGCCCGGGTCCTCGGGTCCATATAGGCCCCGCCACCTGCGGCCAGCACCTGCGGCCCTCCTTTGAGCAGCCGCGCAATGACCCGGCGCTCGCCATCGCGGAAATAGGCCTCGCCATGCTGCTCGAAGATGTCGGAGATCGATTGGCCGGCCGCGATCTCGATCTCGGTATCGGCATCGACAAAGGGC
>WGBL01000032.1 GCA_015494375.1 Hyphomicrobiales bacterium
GAGGATCGCATGCGCAATGAGGGGCAGGCCTCGCCGGCGCGCTCGGGGCGGCGGCGGTGCTGACGAGCCATCGCAGCCGCCTCAGTCGTCTGCTGTTCCCCGGATGCGGCCGTAGTTGCCGCTCTTGTGAATTCCTGAATTGAATGGACTTTTTGCAACAGTGCCCGCGTGGGCTGCTCCTGGCTTTCAGGGGCAGCGTTGGCGACGGGCACGGCGAATGAGCAAGACGAAAAGCCCCGCGGCCACGAGCACAACCCCAATGCCGGCGCCGAATGCAGCCAACGGTGTGCCGCCCGCGCCGAGCACAATATCGCGGGCGATAAAGCCAAGCCCCACCGCGCAAAGCACACACAACAGCGACGCCGCAATGAGCAGGGGCTTATGGTGGATCGGCTCAGGCATCGGATCGGGGAATTCCTGGGTATAATGGCACGACGGTGTAGTAATGGCACGGCGGTTGGCTCAAGCCCCCTGCCCCTATCCATGCGGCATCATCCACAAGGCATCTCCAAGCAGCCGCGCGTTAGAGGCTGCCTTCGGACGCCTTCGGTTCGGGAGCGGATGGGGCCTTCCAGAGCGTCTGCGTGCCCTCGCTCGGCTGCCGACACGTGAGCAGCTCCTGCTCGCTGCGTGCGCGCTTCGCCGAGGCGCAAGCCCCCTCGCGCGCCGGCGCCTCACCAAGCACCCGCACCACCAGGAGCCGCCCGTCAACGAGGCGCACGGTGGCGAGATCACCCGCTGCGGGCGGGCGCGCAACAAAGAATGTTGCTGCAAGGGGCCGGACGACGGCCTTGTGATCGACCACCTTGCGATCGACCACCTTTGCAAGCAGCACCTCGTCGGGGGCGGTGCCTTCTTCAGAGTGTGCCGGCTGCTCAGAGCGGCCCGCTGCCGTCAGTCGCAAATTGTGGTCGCGCGCGCGCTCTGCGTTCCGGCTCTCTCCGACGTTCCGCCTCTCTCCCACCGCTCCGCCGACGTTGGTCCCAATCTCTCGGGCGAGGTCGGACACACGGCCGGTATTGGACGCATTGCCGTTTGACAGTTTCCACGACTGCTCGAGCAGCCAGGAGCTTTCAGTAAATCCCAACGCCGCCGCCAGAACAGCAAGCCCCATGAGCGTGGCGAGCGCGCCTCTCACCCCGCACCCGCGAGAGCCAGTGCAGTTTCCCGCCTGTCCGCCCAAAGCGGCCCGGCGCGAATCTGTCCCGCTCGATCTTGCCCCACTCGATCCTGCCCCACTCAGATTTCCCATGACGGCTCCTTTTCTGGTTTCTTCCCCGTAGGCACGGGGGCCTTGGCCAAGCGCCTGTCGCCCCGTACGTGGAGGCCGTTGAGGTGGCGCCAAAACGTGAGCGTGAGTGCACACATGGCTGCGAAAACAAAGGCCACGAGCATAAGCCCCAGTCGGCCGTCACCAAGAACCGCACCCACACCCACCAGAGGCTGTTTGCGCCTGTGGCCGGCTGCGGCGCGCCTCTCCTGCAGCGCGGATCCGGCCTCAAGAGGACGCAAGCCACCGTTGCGCCGGGCCAACGGCCCCTCCGGCCTCTCTGCGCTCTTCGCATTCACATTGCTTTTGTTGCCTTTGTTCATATAGCGATTGACGGGCGCTTCGACCAGTCTCGCCGGGCCGAGGCCGCCCGGAGCCCGCGGGTGGCCTGTGGCGATGCTTCCCGAAAGCGCCTCAACGGCAACCATGTGCGCTTCGGCAGTAGCAGGCTCGCTGCCCGCAACATTCCCCGCCTCCCCCACTCTCGGCGCGACCGCCGCCAGAGACAAGACGATGAGCGCCGCGACAAGGCCGCTCACGAAATCCCTCAACGCCTTACGAAACGGCCTGCCACGCGCCGTACTACCCAGTCCCGCTTTCATCTTCTCTCCCATTGCGCGTTGGTTTTGCGCACCCCCCACAAATCGCTGCGCCCTTCGTCGCGCGTACGATGAGCAGCAAACTAGGGCGGGCCTTGGGAGCGAATATGACGGTGCGCTGCCAATCTTGCGGCCGATTTTTGACATGCGCATTGCGGCGCTTTGTGTCTCGCTGCGAAAGGCTTGGGAATTCAACCGACTAATGCTAGGGCTCTTGCGACTGATGGCATGGTGCAAACGGGACACAGGGGCCGGAAACTTTGCTCGGCAATCTCCTGGGTGGACTCCATGGCGGAACGGCACTCCTGGCGCTTGCCCTGATCGCGGCGACCGGGTGGCTCGTCGGTTGGCTGGTGCGCGGGCGGGTGCGGGGGCGCGGGCGCAGGCGCGGCCAAGGTGGGCGGCATCAGGCGGGCGCGTTTGCGCTCAAGGCTTCGCTGCGCCGTGGCGCAAAAGCGGGCTCCACCCTCAGAGAGCCGCAGCCGACAGC
>WGBL01000033.1 GCA_015494375.1 Hyphomicrobiales bacterium
ATCTCGGGCTGTGAATCAAGTTGCGCCGTGGCCGGCTCGCTTTGCCGTCCCGATCGAGGCCCCTGCTGCTCCGACGCCTTTCCGGTCTGCACGTCAGGAGGCAAAAGGCTGAAAAAGGGTGTCAGATCAAGCTCATCGAAGGCGAGTGTGGTATCAGCGCGCCAGCGCTCGTCTGAGATATTGAGCGAAATCGTGCCCTGGGCCTGGTTTTCGCCGATCACGAATTTCGCCTCGTCGAGCGACAATTCCCCGATTGTGGCATTGAGGTTGCCGCTTGCTTGCAGTCCGCCGAGTGGCATGCTAGGCCTGTTCACAGCAGCGATCCACGCCAAGAAGTTACCAACCGCCTTTGCAGCGAAATCAAACCGCCCCTTGGCAGCAAACGGCCCCTCGAGCCAAATTGCCCCATCGAAACGGCTCGTCATCGGCGCGCCGGAGACTGAGAACTTCAAGCGCAAGGGCGTCTTGTCATTCTTGGCGCTGCTCCTGATTAGCTCAATGCGGAACTCGAGCCTCTCACCAGCATAAACAAAGCCGCCATCGCCACTCAGTCGGCTGCCATCATCGGCCAAAGAGAACGTGGCATCGATGGCATCAATGGCGTCGATGATGTGGGCACTGCGCGCGCCCTTGCGCTCGGCTGCGGCTTTGGGCGCCTCTTCCGCTCCAGCCCCGCCCAACTCGATCCGTCCCGCAACGATCTTGAGCGAGCGAAATCCGAGCGCCGGCATCTTGAAAGCCAGAGACCGCAGCGCGCCGGCCACCGCAGCCACTGGCCCCACCTCCAGCGGCCCGGATGCCTCGCCTGTTTGCGGGTCCTTTTCCGATGTCGTGGTTGTGCGAATGCGAGGATAGGCGATGAGGAAGCGGGGTTTTTCCAAGACGACACGATCGGCCGTCAGCCAACCCAGCTGATGCGACCATGATTGGGCGGCCGCCTGGGCGCCGTTGCGAAGAGAGGTGCGATGCTCGCCGGCCAATGCCGTTGACGGAGAGAAAGAGGAGGAAGAGAAAATGGGACGAAGCAGCAACTCTGGCGAAGTTGCCCCGGCCGGCCGCTCAAATGTTACCCGATAGGTGGTCTCGCTGAGCCTTAACGCGCGCCCCGAATCGCTGAAAAACCAGCCCGCCATCACTGCGACGGCACACAGAAAGCCAGTCGTCGAGAGCAAGAGCAGTGCCAGGGAACGGCGACCAATGGTCATTGCAGCCCACGTTTGTCGGTTATGGCTCTTGTGTCGGCAAATGGCCCTTGCCGGTTATGACTTTGGGCCGAGTCCAGTCTCAAATGATTCCGGTTCGATGTCCGCCATAATGGTCCTCACATGATGGCCCTCACAAGGCGCCATCGAGGCCTCTGACCACCCTTCTCAACCCACTCTCAACCCGCACCCCACCATCTCTTCTCAACCCGCACCCGTAAGAGACCGTCCGGGTGATCCGGGTGAAAGGCCATCTTGGAGATAAAGCCGTCTGGATCATCGAGCCAGCGATCCACCTCACAACCACCGTACCCGTCCACTGCAACGATACCACGCGGGCATCGTTATCGACCTTTAGCAGATCCGGCCGCCGTCACCAAGTCGAGGGCGCGCTCGCCGCAAGATAGAGGCAACCGCTGGCGAGAAGATCGAGGCAACCGCTGGCGTGCACCTGGCCACTCTTGGCCCCTTGACAAGCCCGCCTGTCGGCTAGCAACCACTGAGTTGTAGGTAGGGGCTCAAACCGATCCTGCGCCTTCGGCCGGGCTCGGTTTTCAAGCACCTTGCGCTTTACCAATGGTATAGCCCATCGAGGCCATGACATGACCACCCCTCTCTGGCAACCACGCGCTAAAGATATCGCTAACTCCGAGCTTCAGGCCTTCATTCACCATCTCCGCCACGAGGGGGCCGCGCTCTCGGACTATGACGCACTCTATGCCTTCTCGATCGCCGAGCCGGAAGCCTTCTGGTCGGCGCTCTGGGACTATTTCGAAATCCTTGGCGAGAAGGGCGCGCCTCCCTATCTCGAAGAGCCCGAGCGCATGCCTGGTGCGCGTTTTTTCCCACGTGCGCGGCTCAACTTCGCCGAGAACCTGCTGGCCGGAAAGCCACACGCTGCAAGAAGTGAAAGGGCAAATGCTGACGCAATGGGCAGCGAGGGGAACGACGCGCCGGCGATCGTTTTCTGGAGCGAGAGCGGCCTGCGGCGCACACTCTCCTGGGCCGATCTCCGCCGCCAGGCCGCACGCGTCCAGGCGCACCTCGCCACACTCGGGATCGCACCCGGAGACCGCGTGGCGGCGATTGTCGCGAACGTTCCCGAGGCGATTGCGGCCATGCTGGGGGCAACGGCGGAGGGCGCCGTCTGGTCGTCGTGCTCGCCCGATTTCGGCGTTGCGGGCGTGCTCGACCGCTTTGCTCAGATCGCCCCGCGGGTGCTCTTTGTCACCGACGGCTATTGCTATGCCGGGAAGGTCCACCGGATCGATGACAAGCTGCCGGCCATACTCGAGGGGCTGCCGAGCGTTGAGCGCGTCATTGTCATCGCTCATGCCGGCGACCTTGAGGCGGTCGTCGGCCTGAGCGATGCCGCCCTCAGCTGGGACGACGTTCAGGGGGCGAGCGCGGCCGAGGCGCCGCGCTATAGGCGCTTCGCCTTCTCGCACCCCCTCTATATCCTCTTTTCGTCGGGCACGACGGGCGCGCCCAAGTGCATCGTCCATGGCGCCGGCGGCACGCTGTTGCAGCATCTCAAGGAGCATCGCCTCCATTGCGATCTGCGCCCCGGTGAGCGGCTGTTCTACTTCACCACCTGCGGCTGGATGATGTGGAACTGGCTGGTCTCGGGGCTCGCGAGCGGGGCTGTGCTCATGCTCTATGACGGCTCGCCTTTCCATCCCACATCGACCACCCTTTTCGACTATGCCGAGGCCGAGCGGATCAACATCTTCGGCACCTCCGCCAAATACATCGACGCCCTCAAGAAGGCGGGTGCAAGGCCGCGCGAGAGCCATGATCTCGCATCCGTGCGGCTCATAACCTCGACAGGGTCGGTGCTTGCACCTGAGGGGTTCGATTATGTCTATGACGCCATCAAGCCCGATGTGCACCTGGCCTCGATCTCGGGCGGCACCGACATCGTCTCGTGCTTTGTGCTCGGCAATCCCCTAAAGCCCGTTTGGCGCGGTGAGATCCAGGGCGCGGGGCTCGGCATGGCGGTCGATATCTTCGACGAGGCAGGCCGCTCGCTTCCGCATGGCAAAGGCGAGCTTGTCTGCACCAAGCCGTTTCCATCCATGCCCACGGGTTTCTGGGGCGATGAGGACGGCTCGAAATACGCACGCGCCTACTTCGAGCGCTTTCCCGGTGTCTGGCACCACGGCGATTTTGCCGAGCGCACCGAGCATGGCGGCTTTGTCATTCATGGCCGCTCGGACGCCACCCTCAATCCGGGCGGTGTGCGAATCGGTACGGCCGAAATCTACCGCCAGGTGGAAAACCTCGACGAGGTGATCGAGTCGATTGTCGTCGGCCAGGATTGGGAAGGCGATGTCCGGATTGTGCTCTTTGTTGTGCTGCGCGAGGGGGTTCGGCTCGACGATGAGCTTTGCGAGCGCATCCGCATGGCGGTGCGCACGGGCGCCTCGCCACGCCATGTGCCGGCGAAGATCATTCAGGTTGCCGACATTCCGCGCACCAAATCGGGCAAGATCACCGAGCTTGCGGTCCGCGATGTCATCCACGGCCGGGCGGTGAAGAACAAAGAGGCGCTGGCCAATCCCGAAGCGCTCGCGCTTTTCGAGGGACTCGAGGAGCTGCAATCCTGAGCCGCAAACGCGCGAGGCGCAAGCGGTGGGTGCAGCGAAAGGCACGCCTGACTGAGAGGGTGGAATTCGCCCCACGGCAAGGGCGAAACCCGCCCGACGACATAGAGCAAAGAGACATGAAAGAAGCAATCGAGTTTGTCGCCATGCCGAGCATGCCGAGATTGCAATTCGGTTCATCGCGCCGCCCGCGCCCACCATTTCGCCAAGGGTGCCGATATGTCCTTGTCGTCGTGGCAGCCTGGGGTCTCCTTTTTGCGCTTTGGGGCTCGGCGGCGCTCTCGAGCCCATCTAAAGCGATCGCGAGCCCCAAAGGGCCATCGACCGCCACAAAACCAGCGCCGATTTCGCCGGCCTCGCCAGTCTTGCCAGTCTCGTTCGATCCCGAGGCGTTGCCCGCGCCCGTCAGGGCGATGCGCGAGGCCATCCTCGAGGCGGCCCGCACAGGGCAAATCGAGGCGCTGCGTGTGCCGCTCGAGCTCAACGAGCTGCGCCCGAGCATCGGGGCCAATCCGGGGGAGGACCCGATCGCCTATTGGCGGACCGCGTCTGAGGATGGCCAGGGCCTGACCATCCTCGCCCGCCTTGTCGACCTGCTCTCGAGCGGCTATGTGCGCAAGGGCCAGGGCAAGGAGGCGCTTTACATTTGGCCGTCTTTTGCCGAGCAGCCGCTTGACAGGCTCTCGCAAGCGCAACTGGTCGATCTCTATCGCCTTCACTCGCCAGACGAGGTGCGCACCATGCTGGCCGCGGGTCGCTATACGGGTTATCGGCTCTCTATCGGCGCCGACGGCGTCTGGCATTTTTTCGAGAAGAACTGAGGACCGATCAGTTGAGCGCCTTTTGGATGTGGGGATGGATGTGGGGAGCCCGAAGAATTGGGTGGGAGCGGCCAGATGGCGTGGGTCAAGCCCCTTCCGCCCGGCGCTTGAACGCGACCACATTCTTAGGCAACAAACGGACGGTCATGGCCAAGCGCAGGGCCGTGTGAAAGCGTTCGCGATACTGGACGAGACGGCCCTTCTCGGGCGCTACGACACCGTCTTCATCGCTCTCGAGCCCGGCCTCGATGTCATTGCCGTAGACGAGCAACTCGCCGGTGCCATCGAGCGCACTGATGAGGCCATAGCCGCGGTTTGCGCTGAACCAGCGTATTTCGCCAAGGCGTCGCATGGCGCTCAGCCGCCCGAGCTCGCAAGCAGCGTATAGGCAAAGAGCGCCGGCAAGCTGAGGCCAAAGGCGCCAAGGGCCAGCGACGCAAACCAGGGGATTGCAAAGCCCGGCCCGACCGCTTCGCCAATGAGCCCGGCAAAAAGCGCTCCGAGCCCCTCTGCGGCCTGGTAGATGTCGAAGTTGAGGCCGCCGCCTTCGGCTGCGATCTGGCCCACAAGCTGACCATTGACCACAACGATGGTCCCCGTGAAGACGGCCAGGGTTACGAGGACTGCAAGAATGTTACGCATTTCTCATTCGCCACTCATTGGTTATCCGTTGCGCATGGCTTGTTGCGCTTCTCAAGACTGCCCGTGGCGGATTGGGTGAAGGC
>WGBL01000034.1 GCA_015494375.1 Hyphomicrobiales bacterium
CGGTATCAAAGTCGACCTCAACCTTGCCTTCGAGCCGGCTCATGAGGAGGCGGCTGCCCTCGTCATGGAGCCCCCGGCGCCCCATGTCGATGGCTTCGATGCGGCTCGGTGGCGCGCTCTTGATGGCTTCGAAATAGCTCTCGCAAACGAGAAAGTAGTCCTTGACGATGCGGCGAAAGGGCTTGAGCGACAAAAGAACGGCTGTGACGTGGGCTCCCGCGAGGGTTGAGATGCGAAAGACGAGCCGCCCCTCGCTGATGGAAAGGTCGAGCCGGTAGGGCCCCGTGCGATGCCCGACCACAGAGAAATAATTGGTCTCCAGCAGATCGAAGATGGCAACGTCGCGTTCATGCCGCACCTCGGGGGTCGTGACCCCGAGTGATGACTCGTCGAGATGGATCTCAACAAGCCGCTCGTCGCTTCCGGAATGAGGCTTGGGGGCCCCCGAGGTGCCGGTGCAGTCCGGGGGCCGCTCACCCTTGCGGTTTCGCTCGCTCATGCCCCCCCTTAACGTTTGGTGTGTTTGGTGCTCTGACCAGAGCTTGCCGTGCTGTTTCGACCAGGGCTTCCTGCACCTTTCGACGTCTGCGGCGTCGCGGCGCTCGGGCTCGATTACTCGGAAACGACGCCCGAAGGCGCGGCTTCAAGCGCAAACGCGGCCGCCAGTAGTGCCTGGGTGTAGGCGTCTTGCGGCTCTTCAAAGATGCGCTCGGCCGGCCCCTCCTCAACGACCTCGCCCTCGCGCATCACGATCACATAGTTGGCCATCGCCCGCACCACCTTGAGGTCGTGACTGATGAACAAATAGGCGAGCTTGTGGCGCCTTTGCAAGTCGCGCAAGAGATCGACGATCTGGGCCTGAACAGAGAGATCAAGGGCGCTCGTCGGCTCATCGAGCATGACGAACTTGGGCTCGAGCACCATGGCCCGCGCTATGGCGATGCGCTGGCGCTGCCCGCCTGAGAACTCATGCGGATAGCGGTCCTGGTGGGCGGGCTCGAGCCCCACCTCCATGAGCGCCTCCCCGACACGGGCCCGGCGGGCTCTATAGTCGAGGTCAGGCCGCTGGATGAGCAGCCCCTCCTCTATGATCTGGCCGACCGAGAGCCGCGGGCTCAGCGAGCCGTAGGGGTCCTGGAAGACGACCTGCATCTCCTTGCGCAAGGGGCGCATGGCCTTTGACTTCAGGCCGTCGATGCGTTTGCCCACGTAGGCGATGGGGCCTTCAGAGGCAACGAGGCGCAAAAGTGCAAGGCCGAGGCTCGTCTTGCCCGAGCCCGACTCGCCGACGACGCCGAGCGTCTGGCCCTCGCGCAGCTTGAGCGAGAGGCCGTTGACGGCTTTCACATGTCCCACCGTGCGGCGCAAAATGCCGCGCTGGATGGGAAACCAGACCTTGAGGTTCTCAGTCTCGATGACAATGGGCGCCTTGGGGTCGAAGGGCGGCGGATCGCCCTTGGGCTCGGAGGCGATGAGATGCTTGGTGTAGGGGTGGCTGGGCGCGCTCAAGACGGTTTTCGTTGCGCCTTCCTCCACGACCTCGCCATCGTTCATGACATAAACCCGCTCGGCCATCTTGCGCACGACACCGAGGTCGTGGGTAATGAGCAGCATGGCCATGCCGAGCTCGCGCTGGAGCGCGTTCAGGAGCTCGAGAATCTGCGCCTGGATGGTGACGTCGAGGGCGGTTGTCGGCTCATCGGCGATCAGCAGGTCGGGCTCGTTGGCGAGCGCCATGGCAATCATGACGCGCTGGCGCTGGCCGCCCGAGAGCTGATGGGGATAGGCGTCGAGGCGCTTCTCAGGCTCTCGGATACCCACGCGCTCAAGCAGCGAGAGCACGCGTACGCGCACCGCTTCAGGCTCGAGCCGGCCGTGGAGAAGCAGCATCTCGCCCACCTGGCGCTCGATGGTATGGAGCGGGTTGAGCGATGTCATGGGCTCCTGAAAGATCATCGAGATGCGCCCACCGCGGATTTCACGCATCTCGGGCTCGGGCAGCCGCAACAGGTCGCGGCCGTCGAAAAGGATCTCGCCCGAAGGGTGAGAGGCCGCAGGATATGGCAAAAGCCGCATGATCGAGAGCGCCGAGACGGTCTTGCCCGAGCCCGACTCGCCGACAAGCGCCACCGTCTCGCCTCTGCCGATGTCGAACGAGACATGGCGCACGGCATGGGCCACAGTCTCGCCCGAGCGGAAATCCACACTCAGGTTGCGGACCTCGACAAGTTTGTCGGAATTGAGTGTGTCGGAGTTGAGTGTGTCAGAGGACATGAGAGTGTCGGACCGAGCGCTCATGGCCGCTCCCTGTCATTGCCACCAAAGCTCTTGCGTGGGTCGAGCGCATCGCGCACCGCCTCGCCCGTGAAAACGAGCAGGCTCAACATGACCGCGATCGTCACAAAGGCCGTTGAGACCAGCCACCAGGCATGGAGATTGGCCTTGCCCTGGGCGAGCAGCTCGCCAAGGGATGGCGAGCCCGGCGGCAGGCCGAGCCCGAGGAAATCGAGCGCCGTGAGGGTCACCAGCGAGCCCGAGAGTATGAACGGCAACATGGTGATGGTCGCCACCATGGCATTGGGCAGCAGGTGCTTGAGCATGATCTTCCAGTCGGGCAGGCCGAGGGCGCGGGCGGCGCGGATGTAGTCGAGGTTGCGTCCGCGCAGGAACTCGGCCCGGACGAGGCCGACAAGGCTCACCCAGCTGAAGAGCAGGAGCACACCCAAAAGCACCCAGAAGCCCGGCGGCAGGACAGAAGCCACGATCAGCAGAATGTAAAGCTGCGGCAGCGAGGTCCAGAGCTCGATGAAGCGCTGGAAGAAAAGGTCGATGCGGCCGCCGAAATAGCCTTGCACAGCCCCGGCAATGACGCCGATGACCGAGGAGAGAGCGGTGAGGATGAGCCCAAAGAGAGCCGAGAGGCGAAAACCATAAATTACGCGCGCGAGCACATCGCGGCCCTGGTCGTCGGTGCCGAGCCAGTTCCAGTTCCAGATGGTGCAGTTCTTGTCCTCGGTCTTCTTGGGATAGGGCGCACAGCGCGTCTCGCGGTCCATCGCCCACGAGGGGCGCGCCGGCGCGGGCTCGGGCAACTCGAGGTTGACCGTCTGATAGGAATAGCGAATGGGCGGCCAGAGGATCCAGCCGTTTGCCTCGATCTCGTCCTGGATGACCGGGTCGCGATAATCGGTGACGGCCAGAAAGCCGCCGAACTTCTCTTCCGGATAATCGACAAGGACGGGGCTCAAGAGCTCGCCCTTGTACCAGACAATGAGGGGGCGGTCGTTGGCGATGAACTCGGCAAAGAGCGTGATGACGAAAAGGGCGAGGAAAATCCAGAAGCTCCACCAGCCGCGCTTGTTGGCGCGAAAGTTGTCGAGCCGGCGGCGATTGATGGGGGAAAGCTCGAGCCGCGTTGCCGCCTTGATGCGGGCGACGAGGGCGCGGACGAGACCGCCGATGCGCGTGCCGGCGAGGTGGCCCGGGCGGCCGTCGCGCGCACGCCTGAGCGCGGACGGTGCGGCCGACGATGGCGCTGCTGCGCCGGTCGCTGCGCCCCTTGCCGCGCCGCCCGACGATGGCCCCGCGCCGCCTGCTGCGCCCGCCTGGGTGCCCTTCACTTGGGTCTCTTGCGCTCTTGCGTCCATCGTCAGACCTCGCGCGTCTCGAAGTCGATGCGGGGATCAACGAGCGTGTAGGTGAGATCAGTCAGCAGGTGCACGACGAGGCCGAGCAGCGAGAAGATGTAGAGTGTGCCGAGCACCACGGGATAATCGCGATCAATCAGCGATTTGAATGACAGGAGCCCGAGGCCGTCGAGGCTGAATATCGTCTCGATCAAGAGCGAGCCGCTGAAAAAGGCACCGAGAAAGGCCCCCGGAAAGCCGGCGATGATGATCAGCATGGCATTGCGGAAAACATGGCCATAGAGCACGCGGTTCTCGCTCAGGCCCTTGGCACGGGCGGTGATCACATATTGCTTGGAGATCTCGTCAAGAAACGAGTTCTTGGTGAGGAACGTGAGCGTGGTGAAGGCGCCCACCCCCATGGCCGTCAGCGGCAGCACGAGGTGCCAGAAATAATCGACAATCTTGTCGATGAGGCCGAGCTGCTCCCAGTTGTCGGACGTGAGCCCACGCAACGGGAACCAGTCGAAAAACGAGCCGCCCGCAAAAAAGACGATAAGCAAGACACCGAGCACAAAGCTCGGGATGGCATAGCCGATGACAAGCACCGTGGAGGTCCAGATGTCGAAACGCGTGCCATCGCGCACCGCCTTGCGGATGCCGAGCGGAATGGCGATGCCATAGGTCAGAAGCGTAAGCCACAGGCCGAGCGAGATGGAGACCGGCATCTTCTCGATGATGAGGTCGATGACCGAGATGTTGCGATAGTAGCTCTCGCCAAGATCGAAGCGGATGTAGTCCCAGATGAGCTTGGCGAAGCGCTCGTGCGCCGGGCGGTCGAGGCCGAACTGCTTCTCGAGCTGCTTGATGAACTCGGGATCGAGCCCTTGCGCGCCGCGGTATTTCGAGCTCACCGAGCTGTCGGCCGCGTTCCCCGACTGGGTGCGCCCCGAGACGCCGAAATCGCCCCCTTCGGTGCCACCGATGCGGGCGGTTGCCGAGACATCGGTGCCGGTGATCTGGGCAATGATCCGCTCGACGGGCCCGCCCGGCAGAAACTGCACGATGAGGAAGGTGAAAAACAGGATCCCGAAAAGCGTCGGGATCATCAGCAAGAGGCGCTTTGCAATATATGCGGCCATGGCGATTGCTCATATTCTCGCGCGCGGCTGCGACTTCCTTGTGTGCTTGCGGCGTGCTTGCGCGCGGCCATGACTGGGCCTCGCGCAGCTGCTCCCGCATGGCGCAGGGCCGGCTCTGTGCTTGCCAACCGCCCATCATTTGGCGACCGGCTCTGTCCACCTGGCTAGCGTCATCCACCTGGCCAGCGTCATCCATCTGGATAGCGTCATCCACCTGGCCAGCGTCCATGGATGCGCTCACGCCGATCGCTCAAATCATTTGGCTATTTGGCGGCAAGCTTTGCGGCCTTTTCCGCGTCATACCACCAGGTCTCAATGATGCCGCGATGATAGCGCGGCTTTATAGGCGGACGCGAGAACTTGTTCCAGTAGGCGAGGCGGTGGCTGTCATTATACCAGTGCGAAACCCAGTAATGGCCCGCCCGGAGCACCCGGTCGAGGGCGCGGGCGGCCGTGCGCAACTCGTCGCGGGTTTTTGCGGCCAGCACCTTCTCGATAAGGGCGTCGACGACCGGGTTCTTGATGCCTGCCAGATTGTTCGATCCGCTGGCATCGGCCGCTGCTGAACCGAAAAAGTTCCTGAGCTCGACACCCGGTGTCAGGCGCATGACATAGCGCTGGATGATGATGTCGAAATCGAACGACTTTTGGCGCTGCTGATACTGTGCGGGATCAACGCGGCGGATGGTGGCGTCGATGCCAAGCCGGCGCAAGGTGCGGACATAGGGCGATATGAAGCGCTCGGAGGTGGGCGCAAAGATCAAGAACTCGATACTCAAGCGCTCGCCGTCCCTGTTCACCCAGCCCCCGTTCTCGAAGCGCCAGCCCGCCTCCTTGAGGAGTTCGCGGGCCCGGCGCAGATTCTTGCGATCCTTGCCCGAGCCATCGCTCTTGGGCGGCACATAGGGCGGGCCAAACACCTCTGGTGGAAGCTGGTCGCGATAGGGCTCGAGCAGCGCGAGTTCGGCCGCGCTCGGCGGGCCCTCGGCCTTCATGTCGGAGAGCTCGAAATAGCTTTCTGTCCGGGTGTAGGCGCCATAAAAGAGCTGCCTGTTGGTCCACTCGAAGTCAAAGGCATAATCGAGCGCGAGCCGCGTCTTGGGATGGGCAAACTTCTTGCGCCGAAGATTGATGAAAAAGCCTTGGGTGCCGCCGGGGCGGAGGTCGGGCAGCTCCTCCTTGATGATTTTTCCCGTGCGGACGGCCTCGATGTCGTACTTGGTCGCCCAATCGCGCGAGGTGAACTCCTCGCGAAGATCATAGGCGCCGGCAAAAAGCGCCTCGAGCTCCGCCGTGCGGTCGGCGAAATACTCATAGCGCAATTCGTCGAAATTGAAGCGGCCGCGATTGACCGGCAGGTCCTTCGCCCAGTAGTCCTTGCGCCGAACATAGGTGACGAACGCGCCTTGTTTGAAATCCCCGATTCTGTAGGGGCCCGAGCCGAGCGGCGGCTCGAGTGTCGAGCGGTCGAACTCGTGCTTGGAGTAATAGGCCTTCGAGAAGATGGGCAGCGTGGCGACGATCAGCGGTAGATCGCGAAGCGCCTGCCCCTTGAAGCGATAGCGGATCGTATAGGGGTCGATGACATCGGCGCCCACAACATCCTTGAGGGCCAGGCGATAGATGGGATGGCCCTTTGCCTTGAGGATGTCGAGGGTGAATTTGACGTCCTCGGCGGTGAGCGGCGAGCCATCGGCAAACCGCGCCTCGGGGCGGAGATAAAACGTTACCGATTTCTTGTCATCGGCCACCTCGGCCGAATGCGCAACAAGGCCATAGACGGCATCGGGCTCATCCCAGGCGCGGACCATGAGCTGGTCGAAGATCGTCATGGTGTCGGAGAGATAGCCGAGCCCCTGGGCGGGATCGCCCTTAAGGATATAGCCGTTGAAGCTGTTAAACGTGATGACGCCGGCGGTGCCGATCATCGAAAGGCGGCCGCCCTTCGGCGCATTGGGGTTGACATAGTCGAAATGCTTGAAGTCGGGCGGGTACTTGAGCTCCCCGAAAGCCGAGAGGCCATGGCGCCGCTCGCCGGCCTCACTTGGGCGCGCAACGAGCAGGGCAGCAATGAACAGGGCAGGAAGCAAGAAAGCGAACAGAACAACGACGGCCCGTCTCGGGCGGTCGCCCCTGGGCCATAACCTCTCGCCCATCATTTCGCCCATCATTTTCCCACCTCCGCCAGCCGGGCGGCCTTCGCCCCATCAAGCCACCAGACCTCGAGAAATGCCACCGAACGCCGCGGATGGGGCTCGGGATGGCGAAACTTGTCCCAATAGGCGAGCCAGGCAACCGGGTTGTACCAGTGCGGCACGACATAGTGGTTCCACAACAGCACCCGGTCGAGGGCCCGCGTGGCGGCGACGAGCTCGGCGCGGTTGCGGGCGAATATGATCCGGTCGATCAGCTTGTCGACAGCGGGGTTCTTGATGCCGATCATGTTGCGACTGCCGGGCTTGTCCGCGGCGGCCGAGCTCCAATAGTCGCGCTGCTCGTTGCCGGGGCTTTCCGACTGGCCGAAACTCCAGACGATCATGTCATAGTCGAAATGATCGGTGCGCTGTCGGTATTGCGAGGTGTCGACAACGCGCACGCTGGCCTTGACCCCAAGGCGCGAGAGATTGCGCACATAGGGCAGCACGATGCGCTCGAAAGCGGGCTGGACGAGGAGAAACTCAACCTCCATCCGCTCGCCCGTCTTTTCATGGGTGAGCACACCGTCTTTGATCCGCCAGCCGGCGGCCCGAAAGAGCGCGGCGGCCTCGCGCAGATGTTTGCGCAGGTCGCGCGGGCTATTGTTCACCGGGTTCTCATAGGGCTTGGTGAAGACTTCTGCCGGTACCAGCTCGCGCACCTCCTCAAGGATTTCGAGCTCTTTGCCCTTTGGCAGGCCGCGGGCGGCCAACTCGGAATTGTCGAAATAGGAGTTGAGGCGCCGATAAAGGCCGTAAAAAAGGTTCTTGTTCGACCATTCGAAGTCGAAAGCGAGATTGAAGGCGCGGCGCACGCGCGGGTCCTGGAATTTGCGGCGGCGAAGATTGAACACAAAGCCCTGCATGCCGGCCACGCGCTTGATGGCGAGGGTTTCGCGCTTGACGAGGCCGTCGGCGACCGCCGGAAAGTCATAGGCCGTGGCCCAGCGCTTGGAGTTGTTCTCCTGAGTGAAGTCGATCTTGCCCGCCTTGAAGGCTTCGAAGGCAACCGTCGTGTCGCGGAAATACTCAAAGCGGATGCGATCAAAATTCCAGCGCCCGCGGGTGACGGGGAGATCCTTGGCCCAGTAGTCGGCAACCCGCTCGTAAGTGATCGAGCGGCCCGGCTTGACCTCGGCGATGCGATAGGGCCCCGAGCCGAGCGGCACCTCGAGGGTGCTCTTGGCAAGATCGCGCGGCTTGCCGTCCTTGCCGGTGCCTGTCCAGTAATGCTTGGGCAGCACGAAGAGCTCGGCGGTGATGAACGGAAGCTCGCGGTTGTTTTTCTTGTCGAAATAGAACGTGACCTCGCGCGGGCCCGTCTTTTCGGCCCGTACCACGTTCTTGTAGTAGGCGAGATAGAAGGGGTTGACCCGTTTGAGCTCGTTAAGGCTGAAGATCACATCTTCGGGCTTGATCGGCTCGCCATCGTGAAAGCGCGCGCCTTCGCGAAGACGGAATGTCACCGAGCTGTAGTCGGGCGGATAGCTCACCGCCTCGGCAATGAGGCCATAAATCGTCGAGCCCTCATCGGAGCTCACCATCATCAGCCGGTCATAGATGAGGCCGAGGCTCGTCGCCGGGTTGCCCTTGATGGGGAAGGGATTGAGCGAATCGAAGGTGCCGATGGCGGTCAAGCGCACAAGACCGCCTTTTGGCGCCTCGGGATTGACCCATTTGAAATGAGCAAAATCGGGGCCGTATTCCGGCTTGCTGACGAGCGAGAGGGCATGGTGCCAGGCTTTTGCACTCTGGCTTGCGTTTGCGTTGGCGGCTGCCGCTCGCACGTCCTGGGCGGCGCCCGCCGGAGCCGCCGCAGACGCATACAAAAAACTAACGAAAGAGAGCGCGGAAATGAGGGCGCGCGCGCAAGGTTGGTTGCCCGTGAAGGCGCATGTAAGGGCGGAAATGTGTCGGATTGAGCCTCTGCCGATTGCCATTGGTCCTTGCGGTCCTTGCTGAATGGTTTTCAAAGCCGTTGCCCGCGGCGTGGTCGCGTTGTCGTGATCGCCAAAGGATGGCGATAACGGCCAGTGACGCCAAGTTAAAAATCGTTCATGGCAAGGGCGCGCGACGCCAGGTTAAAAAACCTTCATGGCGAGAGTGGGTGCCGCAATTTGAGCGGGGTTCCGAGCGGGTTTGCCGTCGGCTTCTCACCGAGCAGGGAGCCGTGCTCCCCATTCTCGCAAACAATCCTGACGGCCTCGCCAAGCAGGCTCGTCCAACGCCTCCAAAATGTCCGCCAATGGTCACAGCCGCCCCTCTTCCGCTAATGGGCCAGCGCTTCCACTTCAAGCGTGCATTCCGACAAAAGGATTGCTCGCCCGCTCCTCGCCGAAGGTCGAAGGAGGGCCGTGGCCGCAAATGAACGCAATATCGTCGCCGAGCGGCCAGAGCTTTTCACGCACCGATGCAACGAGCGCTTCGTGGTCGCCATAGGGAAAATCGGTCCGTCCGATCGAGCCCTTGAAAAGGACGTCGCCAACCAGCGCCAGCCGGCGTTCCTTGTCAACAAAGACCACATGGCCGGGGGTGTGGCCCGGGCAATGCAAAACCGTGAGACGACAAGGCCCCACCGCAATCTCGTCGCCTTCCTCGAGCCAGCGATCCGGGGTCACGTTGCGGGCGCCGCTCAGGCCGAACATCGCGGCATCTCGCTCGAGATTGTCGAGCAAAAAGCGATCGCGCTCATCAGGCCCCACGATCTCGACGCCCAAGGCGGCCCGCAGCTCATCGGCACCCGCGGCATGGTCGACATGGCCGTGTGTCAGAAGAATGCGCTCAATCGTGATTCCATTTTCCTCGACAAATGCCCTGATGCGCGGCACATCGCCGCCCGGATCGACGACAAAGCCCTTGCCGCTCCCACCATCCCAGAGCACGGTGCAGTTCTGCTCAAGTGGTGTGACCGGTATGACGGCGACTTCAAGCTCTGACATGGCGATGGGCCTTTCTTTGTCTTCTCGGGGTCTTCTCGGGTCTTTCGTTCTAGGAGCGTCGATTGCCTGCCTCTTCCAAGGTTCGTTTTTCGAGCCCGAGGCGGAAAACCAAACACCAGATTGGCATTTTGCCGACGAATCCGCCATAATGGCGACATGCGGCGGTGGCATTTGTGTCTTGGTCCAGCTTGTTGTGGCCGAGCCGTTGTGGCGCCCTCAGCCTGAGCTCTCCTCTAGCCGGCTAGCCGGTTCTCTGGCGCCCTGTGCCTTCACCCAATCCGCCACGGGCAGTCTTGAGAAGCGCAACAAGCCATGCGCAACGGATAACCAATGAG
>WGBL01000035.1 GCA_015494375.1 Hyphomicrobiales bacterium
CCATGTCCCGGCGCACCAGCGTGATCTCCTGGTCGATTTTGTTGTTGAGCTCGTCGCGCACAGAGTCGATTTTGTTGTTGAGCTCGTCGCGCACGGCGTAGAGATCGTCCCGTGTGGCGAGGTTGTCGACAACGAACTCCTTGAGCGCAAGGGCGTGCGCCTCGGCGACGGCCTCTTTCTCGCCGGCTTCGGTCAGGCGCTTGGCAAAGCTCAGCGTATCGAAGTTCATGGTTCCCTTCATCCTCCCTTGCTTTTAGCACATTCTCAGCAAAAAAGCCCATGCAGATACCAGCGGGGCGGCTCCTTGCCGAGGCTTTCTTGCGCCTCGTTTTCGCGTTTGCCGTAAAGGCCCGCGCGAAAGACCCAATAGCGCCGGCCTTCCGTGTCCTCGAGGTGGTAGTAATCGCGTGTTGGCGGCTGGCCCGCTTCATCGATATGGCGCCACCATTCGGGCGCAATACGCTCGGGCCCCTGGGCCTTGACGATCCGGCGCCGCAGCCGCCGCCAGCGCATGAGCACAGGCGGCCCCTCGGGGACGGCAGCGAGCACATCGACGGGCTCGGGCCGTGCCAAGAGGAGCGGCGGGCGGGCCGTGTGCCATGGGGGCCCGCTTTCGGGCTGGCGGGGCCCTGGCGCGCGCAGGCGCGGCCCCGCGCGCTCGGGCATATGGCTCGGGGCAAGGCCCGGCCAGAAAACGCGATCTTCGCCCAGTCGGTTGCGGAGGCGGTCGAGGAGGGCGCTCAAAGGCTCGCGCGCCCTGTTTTGCGCACCGGTAACGAGCGCCTTTTGCTCTCCCGGCAAGGGCTCGCTCCGGAGAACGGCAAGGCTTGTCATGTCGATGCCGAAGCCCGCATCGAGGCGATCGAGCCGCTCGCGGAAGAGGCGCACGATGTGACGCCGATCGCGACATGGCGCGCCCATGGCGACCGTGAGATGGGCTCTCATGTTGTCGCTGCGGTGGATGGTAAGGCGGCAGCGGCGTGCGCCCATATGGGCCTTGGCGAGCGCTGCACAAACCTCGGCCACAAGCCTCTCAAGAACCGCTTCGAGCGCCTTGCTCGAGACGAGGGGCTCGGGAAAGAGCCGGTGGGCGATAAAGCGGGGCGCTGGCACGATCGGACGCAAAGGCTCTGGGCTCTTGCCGAGGAGCTGGTCGAGGCGCATGAGCACCGCTTTTTCGGCATTTTTTGCGGCAAAGCGGCGCTTGAGGCTCACGCGCGGCAAATCGTAGAGCTGGCCGATGCGCCTGAGCCCCAGGCGCCGCAAAAGGGCGATGGTCTCGCCTTCAAGGCGCAGGCCGGCGACGGGAAGGCCGGCGAGCGCGGTGCGGGTCTTGCCGATGGGGGCGATGGCATAGGGCGCCTTGCGAGAGGTGGCGAAGCGGGCGAGCGCCCAGGCCGCGCCCGGGGTATCGGCAAGCCCCGCGCGGGCTGTGAAGCCGAAGCCACCAAGGCGGGCGAGGAGATCGTCGAGAAGCGCCCGCTCGCCACCGAAGAGATGCGCGACCCCGCTCACATCGACCCAGAGGCCATCCGCGTCATCGACATTCCGCCAGGGGCCGTAACGTTCGGCCCAGAGGGCAAGCTTGGTGAGCGCGCGGGCATCGGCCTCGGGCTCGGCCGGGGCGCTTACAAGGCCCGGATGCGCGGCGCGGGCATCGGCGAGCGGCTGCCCCACCCTGAGCCCGGCCCTGAACCCCGCTCCATTGAGGGCCTTGATAAGGCGCGCCGATTGCCGTGACGCAACGAGTGCAAAGGGCCGATCACGCGGCACCACACCGGGCCGCGCCCGCTCCAGGCGCTCGATCGGCCACAGCGGTAGCCAGACGGAAACGAAGCGTCTCATGGCACCATTCCACGATCCAGGAGCGGCCTGCCCAGCCCTCGCCCCGATTGTGCAAGCCGGCCACGGCAGCGCTGCTGTGGAGATAGCGGAGATATTCGAGGCGCACACGCCAGCGCATAGAGCCAGGGACTTTGGTATCGACTTGGTCTGCACCTTGGGGCCATGGGGCGTGAGGCGCAGACACACCCGCGCCTTGGGCCCTCGGGCGGCAAGGCGCAGACAAAAGAGCCCCCACCCGCAAGCGGGCGCGGGGGCCGATGGCTGCCGGCGTGCAGGCACCGCTCACCACGAGCCCCGGCACCCGCCCCCTCTCGGCGGCCAGTGCAAGGCGCCGCCCGGCAAGGGGCGCAAGCGCCGCGACGAGCCCCACGACACCGGCGAGTGCGCCGCTTTTCAAGGCCTCTTCGATTGTCCAAAGGAGCTCGCGCTCATTTGGTGGCTCGGCGACGAGAATGTCCCCGGGCGCGAGACCGAGAGCCAAAAGCCCCGGCCCATAGAGCCCTCCGAACTCAGGCACTGCGGGACTTGCGAGAGCGCAAAGAATGGGCCGCCGAGAGCCCTTGCGCGCCCGCTCGGCCGCAAGCAATCGCAAGGCAAACCCGAGCGTGGCCGGCATGTCGCCATAGCTTTCCGGTTTCAGCTCATAAAGCGCCTGCGCATCGAGCACGCCACCAAGGAACGGCGGCAACAATTTTAAGGGCCGGCCAGCACCTTGCGCCGGCTCTTTATCTGTATCTGCAATGGAAGCGGCCACCTGCCGGAAAGAAGAGCCTGAGGGCGAGAGAGAAGGCAAAGGCGAAGGAAGGGGGCCGGTGAGGGGAGGCTGTCGCGGTGCCGCTGCGGGGGTGGCAGCGGCATCGCGATCATGGGCGGGGTTCCGCGTGAGGATGGCCTCTACCCGGGCCCGCAGGTCGTCGAGGAGGGCGTCTCGCTTGTGCGCCGCCGCCTCACCGGCCAAGGGGTACGCATACAGAGAGTACTCATACAGGGGGCACGCATGCAGGGGGCATGCA
>WGBL01000036.1 GCA_015494375.1 Hyphomicrobiales bacterium
CTTTCGCATGTAGCTGTGCTCCCTCGCGTCACGCACCCGGCGGATGGTCGGTCAGAGGCCAGAAGCCAGAAGCCAGAAATCGGAAATCAGAAGGGGAGTGCGGCGCGCGGCGTTGTCGTCCCCGAGATCCCGCGGCCGCAACGGGTGCCATCTTGCAGCGCCCTCGACCCGCGGGATTGTCGGCGGCCCATAACCCCGAACCTTTCTGAGGTATGGCGTTCATGGGCCCCGGAAAGAAATGCGGATGGACGGCGTGCTTGCCGGCAGCTGCGGTGGCCGCATTTCTTCCGGGGCGACAACGTTGTGCCACCGGAGCTACCACGTTTCCATCACGCGCGCCGGCGGCTGGCAAGGGGCGGAGGGCGGGCCCAAGAAAAGCAAAAATGTGGCTTCGCCAAGTCTAACGCTGAATCCTCGGGTCACGTGATGGGGCTTCGCCCCACACGGCCCGAGGATGACAACCCTGTCATCTGACACCTGACACCTGACACCTGAATCTGGCACCTGACACCTGGCTCAGGGCGGCCGGAGGAAGAAGGGAAAAAGGGGCGAGGCGCGATGCGCCAACAACGTTGTGCCACGCCGCCAGGATCTCCCACCGGCAAGGTCCGGCACGATTCAAGCGGAAAAGCCCCAGTCGCCCTCGCCGGGCTTGACACTGCCATCTGTTGAAATCGCCCGAGCATTTGGCCCGGCGGTATCATTCCGCCTCGAGCTGCAGATAAGTGAGGTTGATGTTCTTGCGGTGAAGGCCGTCGTAGTTTTCGAGACGACGGAATGGCGCCTCGGCGAGCCGTTTCACGACCTCGCCGATATCCTCCATTTCGCTCACGGCGGGCTCGACATTGCGCAGCAGCCAGGCGAGATAGTCTCCGGTATCGCGCCGCGCCTTGGCGAGCCCGCCAGGCATGCCGTGCCCCGGCACGACATGAGCGGGTGCGAGCGCCGCCATCACCTCGAACGAACGCGCCCAGTCGCGAACCACACTGGCTCCGTCGCTTTGTATGCCCAGCAAGCGGTCGTTGAAAACCAAATCGCCGGCAAAGACGGTCTTCTCCGATGGCACCCAGACAATTGCGTCATCGGGGAAATGCCCGCCTCCGGGCCAAAGGATCTCGATCTTCATCCCTCCGAGCTCGAGACGGGCGCTGTTTCCCGGAAGGGGATTGGGGGCATAGTAGGGACGCGTTCCGGCGAGCCTCTCCTTGAGCAAACCTTTAAGCCGTTGCAAATGGGACTCCGTATAGGTCTTTTGGCTTTTCACCGTACGGGCGAGGGCTATGATCTGTGCGCCGCGGCTCGCGAAATAGCCGTTCCCCAGCCAGCGGTGGTCTTGCGCGCCGGTATTGATCACCCACTTGACCGGTTGATCCGTCAGTGAAGCGATCTTGCGCGCTATGAGCTTAGCGCCCAGCGTCGATGCGCCCGAATCGATAAGAACGGCACCGTTGCCCGTCAACAGCAGGCCCATGGTGCAGTTGAGGGCCTGGTTGTCATAACTGCGCGGCCCGAGCGCGCCCACGAGCGCGTAGACCCGCGGCGTGACTTTCACGGTCTTCAAATCGAAGGCGACGGCGGCCGAAGCCTGAAGCAACGTGAACGTGAGAGCTGCGCTGGCAACCCTCGTCATGAGCCTTATTCGCATTACCATTTGCCGTTATCCAATATTTCGCCGCTGACATGGGCCGGCTCCAGCGCCCCGCTCGGGAGCGACGTTGCCGGAGAGCCTGGGCGAGACAATGGCTCTGCCGGCGGCGGGGATGAATGCGTGCAGCGGCCAGAGCCAGCACGATGTTTGAGCCCGCCCAATCAGCGCTCGGCCACAAAACACGAAACCGGTCTAATCGCCCTCGCCAGGTTTGGGAGAGAAAAACTTCTCGTACTTGTCGGTGACGGTCTCGTAATCAGCGGCGTCGGGCGGGGGATCTTTCTTGGCGGTGATGTTGGGCCACTGCTCGGCATAGATGCGATTGAGCTCGAGCCACTTCTCGATACCCGGGACTGTGTCGGGCTGGATGGCCTCGACCGGGCATTCGGGCTCGCACACCCCGCAGTCGATGCACTCGTCGGGATGGATGACCAGCATATTCTCGCCTTCGTAAAAGCAGTCGACCGGGCACACCTCGACGCAATCGGTGTATTTGCAGCGAATGCAGTTCTCGTTGACGATGTAGGTCATGACGATCCCTCGCAAGCCCCACCAGCCATCTAAGCAGCGCCTTTCTCCTTAGCACGAGGGCACGATGTCGCAAGGCCCAGGGGAGCTTCGCAGCGACCGGTATGCGGCTCGCAAGGCCAAGGTGATGCCCCGCGATCCCCCAAGCGGGAGCAGGCATCACAATGCGAAGGCCCGGCGGGTGCGGCGCGTTAGTGCGGGGGCGTCTGGAGATGGAGATTGGGTAAGGGGGAAGCTTGCGAGACGGGGTCCACAACGGTTCCCACAAGGGGGCCCACAAGCCGAGTTCCGACAAGCGCTGGTTTGTGCCTGGGATGGCTGGTCGGGCCCGAGGCCGCTAGCGGCCCCGGCGCTTGCCCGGAATGAGCCCCTCACGCTGGGCCCTCTTGCGCGCCAGCTTGCGCGCCCGGCGGATGGCCTCGGCCTTCTCGCGGGCCCGCTTCTGTGAGGGCTTCTCGTAGTAGTTGCGAAGCTTCATCTCGCGGAAGATGCCTTCGCGCTGCATCTTCTTCTTGAGGGCCTTCAAGGCCTGGTCGATGTTGTTGTCGCGAACGAGTACTTGCACGCGTGCTTCACCTCCGTTTGTACCGTCGATGTTTCGATGTTCCGTTGATGTCCCTCGGGAGCAGCGAGGCAACGTATGAGCAGCGAGGCAGCGTTGCCGCATCGCTCAGCCGCACTCGGCAAAACAGAAAAACATTCGGCCACCCACACCGTTGCGATCGCCCCGGAATGGCTCCGGCGGGCGGCATGATGAGACCCGCTCCCGATGCTGTGCGGCAATTATCACAGCGTGGCGGGATTGTCCAGAAATCGGCCCACGCCACGCGGTTGCCCAGCCTCATCAGCCGTCCATCAAACCGTCCATCAGTAGAACGATGTGACCCAGTACAATCATCAACAACCATTCATCAACCATCAACAACCATCATGAGCGGAAGATGAAAGAACAGGAAAAAAAACAGAAAGAGAAGAGTGCCGCGCTACCGGCCGCTCGGGAGCCTGCGGACCCCCACAGTCCCTAGGCCGGCGGCGGCAAGGCGGGCCATCGCCTCTGCCAATGGCTCGGTTACCGTTTGCATGTGATGGGCATTGGCATGCAGCAGGCGGGCGCCATCGACCATCATCCCGACATGGCCCGGCCAGAATACGAGATCGCCCCGCTTGAGCCGGGCCGCGTCCGCCTCACCCTGCCCGCCTTGTGGGCCCTGCCCGTCATGCGCGCCCTCCGCCTCCACCAAGGTGGGCATCGTCTTGGCAGCAAGCGCCTCGCCGAGTTCGCGGGCCTGCATGTCGCTGTCGCGCGGCGCGGGGATGCCGCTCATTGTGAGCGCCAGTTGCATGAGACCTGAGCAGTCGATGCCGGCGCGGGTCTTGCCGCCCCAGAGATAGGGCGTGGCGATGAACGCCTCGGCAACGGCCACAAAATCGGGGGCATGGGTTTCGCAGGGCGCCAGATGGGGCCGCGGCACATAGCCGCCCGCGGCAAACGCAGCGTCCGCAGCGAGGGCGAGGAATGCGGGCGCCTCGGCAGGCGTCTCGACGCCGTCGCCCTCGGCCAGGCGCACGCGTGCGCCCATGTAGAGCCGGCCGATGGGACGCGATTTGAGGTTGGGCTCGGAGAAGACGAGCGTTTCAGGAACAACAACCC
>WGBL01000037.1 GCA_015494375.1 Hyphomicrobiales bacterium
AAAAACGACTGAGAACAGGGGAAGACAGGGGTACGATGGCGAAAAAGATTTTTGCATTGCTGGTGCTTGGTATCCTGGCAGGGGCCGTGTTTGCGGTGCCGGCAGCAATGAGACCGGGGGCCTTGTCAAATGCTGGTCCAATCGCTTCATCGGATGGGGGGTCTGGCCAGGTCGTCGCCCAGCTGGGTGCTGAGATGGACGATGCGCGCGCACGCGCGGCTCGCTCGGCGGCGCGCGAGCAGTGCCCGGTGTGGCTTGGCAAGGCTGCCGACGTTCTTCCCGGCCCCGTGACAGCCATCGGTGCCAAATTCTTCAACTGTTTCGGCAAATTCAATCCGCTTGCGGCCCGGCGCAACTGAGGCGCGCGAGGGGTGTGCGGCCGCCATGCCCGTGCTGATTGCACGTCAGGCGGCGTGCGTTCGCACACACAGTCGGGTTTGGTCTGCCGGGGTGCGCCTTTGGCAACGCTATTTGGCCAGCTCGCGGGAGCGGGCGGTGGCAGCGGCGACCGCCTTTTCGAGGAGTTCCTCAAGCCCGCCGCTGCCCATCAAAATCTCGAGCGCCGCGGCCGTGGTGCCGCCCGGCGAAGTGACATTCTGGCGCAGTGTTGCGGCATCCTCTGTGGATTGTGCGAGCAGGGCGCCCGCGCCCGCCACGGTCTCGCGGGCGAGGCGTTTGGCGAGCGCCGCCTCGAGCCCCGCCGCAACGCCGGCGCGTGCCAGGCATTCGGTGAGATAGAAAACATAAGCCGGCCCGGAGCCTGAAACCGCCGTCACCGGATCAAGAAGGCTTTCATCTGCGACCCAGGCCACCTTGCCCACGGCCCCGAGCAGCCGTGCGGCGAGGCAGCGCCCATCATCGGAAACGGCTTCATTGGCAAAGGCGACCGTCATGCCGCGGCCGATGGCGGCCGGCGTGTTGGGCATAGCCCGAACGATTGCGCAGTCGGGACCGAGATGGGCGGCAAGGCTCTCGACGGTGCGCCCGGCGGCGATCGAAATGACGAGCGTTCTGGCGCCTACGAGAGGCGCGATTGCGGGCAAAACATCGTCCATGATCTGCGGCTTGACGGCGAGCACGATGACGTCGGGTGTCTCGCCCGCGCCGGCAACGCCGCTCGCACGCAGGCCGTGGGCAGCAAGGAGCGCAGCCGTTTCCGGGGGCGGGGCGGGGTCGCGAACGATGACCCGCGCAGGCGCCAGCCCCTCGGCGAGCCAACCGGCCAGCAGCGCTCCGCCCATCTTGCCCGCGCCCACCAGGAGGAGCCGGCAGTCGAGCGTCATGCTCTCTCCGCCATCATGATGATCATGCCGATCTTGGCCATCATGGCACTGTCGGGCCTTGCCCATGCCGCCAACGCTGCCCATTGGATAACACTGCCCTAATGGCTTGCCGGTCCCGTTACCCCCTGCCTACCGGCCCCGTCACGCCTCCCCTTCGGTCTCGAACATGACGCCACGGAGCGCGCTCTTGGCGCTCTTGCCGGCCCAGACAACATATTGAAACGCCTGATAATAGCGTTCGCAAGCCTCAAGTGCCGCCTCGAGCAGGGCTTCGCATTGCCTGGGTGTGGCGACGGCCCCATGGAGCATGAGGGCATGGCGAAACATGATGAGCCCTTCGCCGGTCCAGATATCAAAATGGCCGAGCCAGAGCTGCTCGTTGATCTGGGCGATCAGCCGGTAGACCTCGCCAAGGCGCGCCTCGTTCACCCGGAGCTCGAAAGCGCAGGCAATATGGAGGCTTTCGAGATCCTCGCGCCAATTGAGCGAGACATGATAGTCGGTCCAGGTGCCGGCGACCTCGAGAGTGATTTCGTCGGCGGTGGCGCGCTCGAAGGGCCAGTCCTGGCCGCTCGCAATGCGCTCGATCAGATCGACCGGGTTGCCGCCCTCGCTGTTGCCCATATCAGCCGTTGCCATTTTTGCTCCCTCGGATTTTCGCGCCTGCACGTGCCCCGCATGTCGCACGCCTCGGCAACATGATCGAGCAGGCCGGCCGAACCCATCCGCACCTCACACCCGCGATTTCTCTCGCTTGCGGTGGATAATCCGCACGGAACGGGCCCGGCGAATGCAGTGACGAAATCAGAGCGCCCTCTGACTCGCAAGTCGCAGCCGGCATTGTCCACGCCAAAATGTCGTCGTGTGGGCAGTGGTGCCGTCCTGGGCGGTGCTCTCAAAAAACTGTCGAGAAGTTGTGCGCAGTTTGTGAAAGAGAGTCATGAAAAAGAGATGCAATGACAATTGCGCAAGCAACTTGGAAATCCGACAATTGGGAGCAGATCGGCGGGCTGACACCGTCAAGCGTAAGGATTGACCCGAGTTTTGATATTCTGACTGAGCACTCTTTTACTTGACGTCATCGCCGGGTGAAGACCCACTGCTGTCCGGTAGATTTTTCTGGACATGGCGCATGGCATTGATTCTAACCCGGTTCCAGATGTTTTGCGGATTTGGGACACGGATCGGAGGACAATGCCATGCGCCATCAAAATAGCGTATTTCACGGTCTGACCAAGTATATT
>WGBL01000038.1 GCA_015494375.1 Hyphomicrobiales bacterium
CGCCATCCGCTTTTACGAGACCAAGGGGCTTATCAGCCCCCGGAGGGTGGCGGGCGCGCGTGCCTACTCACGCCGCGACCGCGCGCGCTTACAACTTATCAAGCGTGGCAAGCGGCTCGGCTTCTCGCTTGGTGAAATCAGCGAATACCTCGATCTCTATGACGCCGATCCGACGCAAATTCGTCAGCTCAGCCATCTCTATGACAAGGTTTGTGAGAAGATCGAACTGCTTGAACAGAAAAAGGCAGACATCGAGGAGACCTTGCGCGAACTAAAACGTGTACGGGCGCGCGCGGCAAGGGAGCTTAAGGAGCGCGGGCGTTGAGTTGGCGGGCCCGGGTGCAAACGGCAACAAGCATTTCGAGGCAAGGGGCTGGCTCGGGGCGATAGAATTGCCGCGCATTCCCGACGACGGCCTTGTGGCGACTTAGACTTCGAGTCGTCCTGTTGTCGGCATTGTTGCGCCGCCCATAAGGGAAGGGAATGGAAGGGAAGGGAATGGCGAGCCACGACGAGCGGTGCGCCAGTTGCGCCATTCGCCATCAGGCGATCTGCGGCGCCCTGAGCGATGAGGAATTGACGGCTCTCAATGCGATCGCGCACTTTCGCAAGGTTCGGGCCGGCCAGACGGTGATGGCCGACAGCGAGCCAAGCTCCTTTTTCGGCAATGTGCTGAGCGGCGCTGTCAAGCTCACCAAGATGATGCCCGACGGGCGCCAGCAGATTGTCGGGCTCTTGTTCCCATCCGACTTCTTGGGGCGCGCCTTCAGCCCCGATGCGCCCTATTACGCCGAGGCGGCCAGCGACGTTGAGCTTTGCACATTCCCCCGCACGGAGTTCGAGCGGCTGCTCAAGGCCTTTCCCACGCTCGAGCATCGTCTGCTTGAGCACACCCTCGATGAGCTTGACGCCAGTCGTGAATGGATGCTGCTGCTGGGGCGCAAGAACGCCGAGGAGAAGGTCGCGAGCTTTCTCGTGATGATCGCGCGGCGCGCGCGCAATGTCGGCTGCGCCGGGAGCGGCAATCTCGACTTTGCCCGTTTCGCGCTCCCGCTCTCGCGCGCCGAGACCGCGGATTATCTGGGCCTCACTATCGAGACCGTCTCGCGCCAGATTACGCGGCTCAGGGCGCGTGGTCTTATTTCGCTCGAGAAGGGGCGGACGTTTGTCGTGCCCAGCATCCGGGCGCTTGCGCAAGTCGCCGAGCCAAACGGCACGCGCCTCGATTGACAAAGGTCAAGCTCCCGCCTTCTACCTCCCACCTCTCACAGGTCGGCTTGATGTTGGTTGGTGAGCGGGCCGACGGGGGGCATGGCAATCTTCGGATGCCATGGCGCAAATCCGCCAGGGGGTAAGGCGCAATTTTTCAGAGGCAACATCCGAGGCCGGGATCACGACCCAGGCCGCGTGAAGCATCATGCACTCAATCGTCCTCTTCAAGTGATTCCGACCGAGGGCCGGCGGGTTCCCCGTCCTTGTGTCAGTACACAACCCGCGGGCTCAGCCGCCGAGCGGGTAGTTGGGGCTCTCGCGGGTGATGGTCACGTCGTGGGTGTGGCTCTCGCGCAGTGACGCTTGGGAGATGCGAATAAATTCGGCCCTTTCCTGCAATTCCGAAATGGTGCGGGCGCCGACATAGCCCATCGAGGCCCTGAGGCCGCCCACCAGCTGGTGGAGCACGCTCGCCACCGGGCCCTTGTAGGGCACTTGTCCCTCGACACCTTCGGGCACCAGCTTGAGCTTGTCGCCGACCTCCTGCTGGAAATAGCGATCGGCCGAGCCGCGCGCCATGGCTCCCACCGAGCCCATGCCGCGATAGGATTTGTAGGAGCGGCCCTGATAGAGATAGACCTCGCCCGGGCTTTCGTCGGTGCCGGCGAGCAGCGAGCCGATCATGACACAGTCGGCGCCGGCGGCCAGCGCCTTGGCGATGTCGCCCGAGTATTTGACGCCGCCATCGGCGACCACGGGCAAGTCGTGCTTGGCTGCCACCTCCGCGACATCGAAGATGGCGGTGAGCTGCGGCACCCCGACACCGGCGACAATGCGCGTGGTGCAGATCGAGCCCGGCCCGATGCCCACCTTGAGGGCGTCGGCGCCGGCATCAATCAGTGCCTTGGCGCCGTCAGCGGTGGCGATATTGCCGGCCAGCACCTCGACCCGGTTGGACAGCCGCTTGATGCGATCGACCGCCTCGAGCACCCGGCTCGAATGGCCGTGTGCGGTATCGACGACGATAAGATCACAGCCCGCCTCGATGAGGCGTTCGGTGCGCTCGAACCCCGCCTCGCCGACCGTGGTCGCCGCCGCCACCCGCAAGCGCCCCTGCTCGTCCTTGGCGGCATTGGGATGGAGCGCCGCCTTCTCGATGTCCTTGACGGTAATGAGGCCGATGCAGCGGTAATCGTCATCGACAACGAGAAGCTTCTCAATGCGGTGCTGATGGAGGAGACGCTTGGCCTCAGCCATATCGACATTGTCGCGGACCGTAACCAGATTGTCCCGCGTCATCAGCTCCGCCACGGGCTGCTTGGGGTTTGAGGCGAAACGGACATCGCGATTGGTCAAGATACCGACGAGCCGCCCCGGACGGCGGGCGCCTTGGGCCGCCTTCTCCACCACCGGAATGCCCGAAATTTTGTGTCGGTCCATGAGCTCGAGGGCCTCGGCGAGCGTCTGGTCGGGGTGGATTGTCAACGGGTCGACCACCATGCCTGATTCGAATTTCTTGACCTGGCTCACCTCCTTGGCTTGGGCCTCGGGGTCGAGGTTGCGATGGATGACACCAAGTCCGCCAGCCTGTGCCATGGCAATCGCCATGCGCGCTTCGGTCACGGTGTCCATGGCCGCTGACAAGATCGGTATATTGAGGGGAATCCGCGGCGTCACGCGCGATTTGGTGAGCGCCTGGCTTGGCAGGATGTCGGACGCCTTGGGCTTCAATAGGACATCGTCGAAGGTGAGCGCCAGAGCCGGCTCGAGCGTGCGTGGGGGCTTGGCCATGGCCGACAACTCCTCTTTCCAGCGTGGCCACCCGAATGGCGCATGCGATGCAGAAGGGCGGCAGCGACAAAAACGTGCGCAAAGCATTAGCATTTGCCCGGGCCGAGGCAAAGGGCGGTGCGGAAAGCTGGCGATGGTGTGGAAACCATGACGTGCCAACATTCGCTCCCAACATCTGCGCTCGGCAAGTTGAGGGGGGCGCTAAGGCGGGCGTTGGCTTGGGGGCGATCATGACTTTGGGGGACGGGGCAGAGACCGCTATGGATGCGTTCGCGACAGGCGGGGCGGTTTATGCAACCGAGACGCGCATAGATTAATCATTTACAATCAAAATAAAGCGCAAACTGAATTAGAATGATGAATAACTATTGACCGGCACGCTCAAACGAAGTCATTCTCTAACGAGGTAGTTTAGCAAGACTTCCTTTCTTGAATGATTTTTCAGGCCGGGGGTGTTGTTGGGGGTTCGGCTGCGTAGTGTTCGCGTACGGCGTGGCTTGTGGGTTGGGGCTGCGCGTGTCCTTATCTGCGTCGTGTGCATTGCCGAACCGGCGCGCCTGAGCCAGCCGCTGGCGATTGCCCGCGCTGCGGCGAGTGAGGTGCGTGGCGCCCATGAGGATCAAGCGGCCAAGGCAACGGGGCGCGCGCGTGCTGAGAACGCGCGTGCTGAGAAAACGCCGCCCGAGCCCCGGCGCGTTCAGCACTTCGAGCGTTGGAGCGGCACCAGGGCAACGCCCGATTCGCTCTATGGCTTTGCGGGACTGGCCATTGCCCCCTTCGGCGACATCGTTGCGCCGGGCTGGCGCCTGCGGGCGGGCTATGGCCGCGGGCTCTACCGCTACTCGGGCACGCGACGGCTCTCGGGGCGGGATCAAGACCTCCTGTTTGTCGGCGAGGTCAGCGCCTATGAGGCGCTTCTCGGCTATCAGTTTCGCTATCGCGAGTTGACGGCAAAGGCCTTTGCCGGCATCGAGAGCGTGCGCCACAGGGTCGCGCCCGAGGATCCCGAGAATGCCGTGCAGGGAACAGAGACGGGCATCAAGCTCGCTCTCGAGCTCTGGCAGAACCTAGGCAGGCGCGGCTGGGGTGCAGGGCATGCCGCGTTCTCATCGGCCTTCAATACGTTTCAAGGCGGGCTCAAGGCCGGGTATCGGCTGTGGGAGCGGGTGGCGCTCGGTCTTGAAAGCGGGCTCTATGCTCAAGACGAAACGACAATCGGGCATATTGGTGTGGTCATACGATACCAGTCGTCCCTTGGCGACATATGGTTTTCGGGCGGTCTCTCGGGCGACTACGATCGCCCCGATGCGCCCTATGCGAGCCTGACCTATGCCAAAAGGTTCTGAACCTTCGTCGGGCACCGGGCTGTGAACCGGGTTGTGAGCGGCTGATCGGTGAAAGCTCGTGAGATTCAGCCGGTCGCCAACGATCCGCCGCCTGCACAGCCTACTCGAGGTTGGTGTGCGTCGCACACGACGCATACCCACAGCGCGCGCAAAGGTTTGTTTTGTCAGGAGCGGCCCGCTGTTGCATGATTACTCCAAAGGCCCCACCGACATGAAAGGCGCAACAATGGCGCAACGGCTGATGCGCGCGTAGGCAACCCATGTTCGAGTTTCTCAAATCAAAGCTGAAACATTCAAAGCTGAAGTATCGCGAGCGGCGGTTTTTTGACGAGAGCGCAATTCCTCTCGATGTCTGGCGCGTGCTGCGCACCGCCTCACTCCTCAGCGTGCCCGAGTTTCGCGTCTTCGAGATCGCCTATGAGCAGTGGTTCGGGAACAGGGCGGACGAAAAGACCATAGAGCGCTATTACGTGGGCTACATGTTCCGCGATATCGTGCCCATGTGGGTGCGCCACTTTTGCCATCGTGTCATCGCGCTCGATGCCGAAGACGCCCTCGATCCGGCCGCGTTTGGCATCAAGCGGCGTCGCGCCACACAGGCTCAGAAGAACCAGGGGTACGAGTACCTCGTATGGATCGCCGCGAGCATGATTGTTCTCGTTATCTTGGCCGAGCTCACCGCGCGCACCCTCAATCTCCACTGCTCGTTCCCGCCATGCTATTGATCGCGAATGGCGGTGTGGAGTGACCAGGTGTGGAGCGATCATTGGCGTGCTGCGACGGCCGGCGTGGCGCAATCGAGCAACAATCGATCAACATAGCGACGTGGAGCCGAGGCTGAGGGCGAGCGATGGAGGGGAGCTGGATCGACTGGCTGGCGGTGATCGTAACAGGCGCGATCGCCTTCCATGGCCTCACCTACCGCGATGCCAATGGCGAGCGGCCGTGGGTGCACCTGCTATTCGGCGCCATTGCCCTCATCTTCTGTATTCGCTTCCTGTTCGCCGATATCCTCGGCATTTGGTAGGCGGCCGCAAGGCGTAAATACCACGATGCACCGGTAAAGAAGGCAACAGAATGCTCCAAGCCCCATTTTCACGTTCATGGGCCGTTTGCGCCCGCGCCCTCTTTGCCACCCACGCCCCCTTTGCCAGATGAGAGCGCCGCCGCCATGGCCGGCGCAACGTCCGAGGCATCGCGGGCGATGACCACCCCCGCCTCAGCGAGGCGGGCGATTTTGGTGGCCGCATCCCGCTCACCAAAATAAGAAAGGGTTCCGGCATGGCCCATGCGCCGCGTCTCGGGTGCGTGGCGGCCTGCAACAAGCGCCACCACCGGC
>WGBL01000039.1 GCA_015494375.1 Hyphomicrobiales bacterium
ATTGAGGAGAAAGGGGATAAAAAAAGGAGATGGCGTTGGGGAAACGGGGATGATATTGAGGAAAAGGGGATAAAAAAGGGGGATGGCGTTGGGGAAAGCGGCGATGATGTCGAAGCAAGACGGTGGTCGACCGAGCGAAAGCCTGGACGGTGAACCAGACAGCAGTGGGCCTGTGCCCGGACTTGATCTGGGTATTGGGTTGGCAATCCAGAGTTGCAAACACCATGTTTTGGGCCCCTGGATCACCCGGTGAGATCCGCCGGTCAAGCCCGAGGAGGATGATGACCTTAAGGCATGAAGTATGGGGTGGGCAGCCGGAACATCGCTCTTTCGAGTCAATCCTCTCGCTCGCGGGCAGAAGGCGGCTCGTTGGCGGGCTCGGTGTCTGCGCGGGCCCGTTCGCTCGCGAGCGACAACAGCTCGGCATTGCCGCCGGTTGCCGTGACGTCGGTCGTGCGCACGGTCTCATCGGCAAAGGCGAGCAGAGTGTGCGGCCCGCCCGCCTTGGGACCGGTGCCGGAAAGGCCCATGCCGCCGAAGGGCTGCACGCCAACGACAGCGCCAATCTGATTGCGGTTGACATAGAAATTGCCGACACGGACCCGCTCGGCGATAAAGTCGGCTGTGGCCGCAATGCGGCTATGGAGCCCCAGTGTGAGGCCATAGCCCGTGGCGTTGATGGCCCGGCACACCTTGTCGAGATCGGCGCGCCTGTAACGCACGACATGGAGGATGGGGCCGAAAACCTCGCGTTCGAGAATGCTCATCGCCTCGATCTCATAGACGGCGGGCGCAACGAAGGTGCCGCGTCGACATGCCTCAGGCAGCGGCAGATCGATGAGCTCGCGCCCCGCCCGCCGCATCGCCAGCTTGTGGGCGTTGAGCATCCCCTCGGCGGCCTCGTCGATGACGGGCCCCACATCGGTGGCGTAGTCGAGCGGATCGCCCACCGTCAGCTCCTCGATGGCGCCGAGCAGCATGGTGAGCACGGGCTCGGCGATGTCCTCCTGGAGGAACAGCACACGGAGCGCCGAACAGCGCTGCCCGGCACTATCGAAGGCCGAGGTGATCACATCGCGCACCACCTGCTCGGGCAGTGCCGACGAGTCGACGATCATGGCGTTGATGCCACCCGTCTCGGCCACAAAGCGCGGGATGGCACCGCCCCGGCCCGCAAGACGCTGGCGGATGAGGTCGGCGGTCTCGTTTGAGCCCGTGAACGCCACGCCCGTCACCCGCTGGTCGGCGACAAGGCGCGCGCCGACGACGCCACCCTCGCCCGGCAGCAGATTGAGCACCTCGCCCGGCACGCCCGCCTCGTGGAGAAGCCGGCAGGCGAGAAAGGCCACAAGCGGCGTCTGCTCGGCGGGCTTGGCGAGGACGGCGTTGCCCGCCGCAAGCGCGGCCGCGATTTGCCCCGTAAAGATCGCCAGCGGAAAATTCCAGGGCGATATGCAGGCAAAGACGCCACGGCCCCTCAGCGCATATTCGTTGCGCTCGCCCGTGGGGCCGGGGAGCGCGCGGGGGGCGCTCATCGTCTTGCGCGCCTCGCTTGCATAATAACGCAAAAAATCAACGGCCTCGCGGACATCGTCATGGGCGTTGGCGATGGTTTTGCCGGCCTCGCGGATCATCACCGCCATAAGTGGAGCGCGGTTGTGCTCATAGAGATCGGCCGCGCGCTCGAGGATCTCGGCCCGCGCCGCGCCTCTCATACGATCCCACGCCGCCTGCGCCTCGGCCGCCGCTGCGAGGGCCTCGGCAATGTCCTCCTCGTTGGCGTCGCGGCACGAGCCCACCGCCACCGTGAGATCATGCGGCGAGGTGACAGGATGCACCTCGCCGCCGGTTCTGGCCTCGCCCGCCACGATGGGGCCCGCAGCGATGGGCAGAGCCAGCGTTGCATTGATCTCGTCCATGAGCGGCTCGCGGTAACTCACCTCCCAATGGGCGATTCCGGTGCTGTTCTTGCGCTCGGGCGCGAAGAGGTCGGCGGGCTTGGGGATCCGCGGGTGCGACTTCGGCTCATTGGCCAGCGCCCGCGCCACCGGATCGGCGGTGATCTCGCCCACCGGCAGCTCATCGTCATGGAGCCGGTTGACAAACGAGGTATTGGCGCCGTTCTCAAGCAGGCGCCGCACCAGATAGGCAAGCAGATCCTCATGCCCGCCCACCGGCGCATAGATTCGCAAGGCATGGCCGAGACCATCTTCGCCGATGACGTCCTCATAGAGCGCCTCGCCCATGCCATGGAGGCGCTGATACTCGAAGTTTGCGCCCCGGCCCATGACATGGATGGCGGCAATCGTATGGGCGTTGTGGGTGGCGAATTGGGGATAGAAGACGCGGCCCGCACCGAGCAGATAGCGCGCACAGGCGAGATAGCTCACATCGGTGTTCACCTTGCGGGTGAAAACCGGGTAGTCGAACAGCCCGGCCACCTGGGCGCGTTTTATCTCGGTGTCCCAGTAGGCGCCTTTGACGAGGCGAACGGGAATGCGCTTGCGCGTGGCCTCCGCCACTTTGGCGAGCCATTTGAGGACCGGAAACGCGCGCCGGCCATAGGCCTGGACGGCAAGCCCGAGGCCGTCCCAACCTTCGAGTGCGGGCGCTGCGAGTGTGTCGGCAAACACTTGTAGTGTAAGGTCGAGCACATCGGCTTCTTCGGCGTCGATGGTGACACTGAGGCCGTGCTCGCGGGCCGCCGTGGCCAGCTCCAGGAGACGGGGGACCAGCTCGCGCCGCACGCGTGCCGCCTTGGCGGGCTCGAAGCGTGGGTGGAGTGCCGAGAGCTTGACCGAGATGCCCGGCCGGGTCATGAGCGTCTCGAGATCCTCGCGCTCGTGGGGCCCGGCGGCCTTGCCGACGGCTGCAATGGCGGCCATATAGCGGCTGTGGTAGCGCTCGGCATCACGCCCGGTTCGCGCCGCCTCGCCGAGCATGTCGAAGGAAAAACGCAAGCCCCGCGCCTCGTCGCTGCGGGCGCGGCGGAGCGCTTCCTCGATCGTTCGCCCGAGCACGAACTGATCCCCCAGGATGCGCATGGCATGGCGAAGCGCTTCGCGGATGATGGGCTCGCCCGAGCGAGAGACGAGCCGCTTGAGGATGCCTGCGGGCTTGCCGTCGCGCGCCTCCTTGAGGGCGATGACGCGGCCCGTCAGCATGAGCCCGAAGGTCGAGGCATTGACGAACAGGGAATCGGAATGGCTCAGGTGTCGCTCCCAGTCGCCGCTCGTGATTCGATCCTCGATGAGCCTGTCGGCGGTCTCGGCATCGGGAATGCGCAGCAGCGATTCCGCGAGGCACATGAGGATGATGCCTTCCTGGGTTGTCAGCCCATATTCGCTGAGAAAGGCATCGATGCCTCCGCTCCGGCGGCGCCCGGCGCGCACAGCATGAACAAGCTGGCGCGCAAGCCGGTCGATGCGCTGCTTTTCACTCTCGCTCAGCGCCACCTGACGGGCCAGATTGTTGACCAGGCGCCCCTCGTCGGCGAGGTAGTGCCCGGCGATCTCGCTGCGGGGCGGAAGGCGAGAGCTTGGCTGGCCTTGGTCGTTAAGCTCGCTTGGCTGATCGTTCATCGCCACGCTCATTCAATGCGGTTGATCACTCGGTGCGGTTGACTGCTCAGTGCGGCTGATGACTCCGTACGATTGGATTGTTCAGTGCGGGTGATCGCTCAATGTGTCAGTGGGATTGATTGCTCACTGCGGTTGATCGCTCAGCGTCATTGATTGTCAAAGCGCCGCCCATGCCCCTCGCGGCGGCAAGGGCAATGCGAGCTCTTCGCAGAGGCCAAACGCACAGACAACGCACAGACTAAGCGCACAATAGCAGACAATAGCAGAGGGCAAGGACAAATGGGAAAGGCAATGCCTCATGGGGACGGAGGAACTGCGCCGCCGCGTGCTCCGGAGGGTGATGGTCTCGAGACCGTCGCCGAGCTGGC
>WGBL01000040.1 GCA_015494375.1 Hyphomicrobiales bacterium
CTATTAGGCCTCGTCGTCCTCGTCGGAGAAATCGTACAGCTCGTCCTTGCTGACGGGTTTTTCCTCCACCTCGGCCAGCTCGATCAGGAAGTCGATGACCTTCTCCTCGAGGACGGGGGCCCGGATCTGTGCAATGAGTGCGGGGCTGTTGCGTATCGCCTCATAATACTCTTTTTCGAGGCCTGGATAGCGCCGCACCTCCTCTGCCACCGCCTCGCCGAGCTCCTCATTGCTCACCTCGATGTCGTTGGCCTCGGCGATTTCGGCAATCAGAAGCCCGAGCCGCACACGCCGCTCGGCAAGGGCGCGATACTCCTTGCGCAGGCTTTCTTCATCCTTGCCCTCTTCCTCCTCGAAACTCTTGCCAGAGTGCTCCATGCGCGTCGTCAACTCCTTCCAGAGCGCCTCGAACTCCTTTTCGACGAGCGAGGGCGGAAGAGGAAAATCGTAACTCTCGTTGAGCTTGTCGAGAATCTGGCGCTTGAGCCGGCTGCGGGCGATCGCCTCGTGCTCCCTCCTGAGCTGCCCGGCGACGGCTTTGCGCAGGGCCTCGAGGCTCTCAAGGCCGAGGGTCTTGGCAAACTCATCGTCGAGTGAGGGGCGCTTGGGCACCGCAACTTCCTTGACCTTGATCTCGAAAACGACATCCTTTCCGGCAGCGTCTTTGACCGGATAGTCGTCTGGAAACTTGGTCTTGATCTCGACCGTCTCGCCGGCCTTTACCCCTTCGAGCCCCTCCTCGAAGCCCGGAATGTAGGCTCCTTCGCCCAGAATGATGGGCAGGTCCTCGGCTTTGGCGTCTTCGACCTCCTCGCCCGCGATGCGGCCAATGAAATCGACGGTGACGCGGTCACCCTTCTCTGCCTTGCGGTCGGGCCTGGCTTCATATGTTGTCGCCCGATCGCGCAGCTCGGCGAGCATCTCCTCGATTTCATCGTCGGTGACCTCGGCCACCATCTTCTCGAGCTTGAGTTTGGAGAAATCGCCGAGCTCGATTTTGGGCAGGATCTCGAAGCTCAATTTATAGGAGAGGTCGGCCTCGCCCTTGAGCAACCTGTCGATCTCATCTTTGTCTTCGCTCAGTTTCAGGTCGGGCTCGGCCGCGGGGCGCTCGCCGCGATCGCTGATCGCCTTGCGCGAGGTCTCGAGCAAGGTCTTCTGCAAGACCTCGGCCATGACCTGGCGGCCATAGACGCGCTTGAGATGGGCAATGGGCACCTTGCCGGGACGAAAGCCTTTCAAGTGGATGCGGCCCTTCAGGTCCTCGAGTCGGGCGTCGAACTCTTTGCCGAGCTCGTCGGCTCCGACGATGATCTCGAGCTCGCGTTTGAGGCCCTCGGCCGTGTGTTCCTTAACCTGCATGCTTGGCTCTCTTGTGTTTGGAGGTTTGGAGTCATGAAGTTTTGGGGCGGTCGCATTCGAGCCGGAAGCCGGAATTCAGAAGCCAGAAATCAGTAGCCAGAAAGCCGTTGCTGCTCAGCCCTCATCTGACCCCTGACACCCGACACCTGACACCTAACACCTGAATCTGGCACGTGACACCTGACACCTGGCACCTGATAGCGAGCGATAGCGCAAGCAAACCCGCGCTCAAGTAGCGAGCGCTTGTCGCGAGCGATAGCGCAAGCAAAAATGGTGCGGGCGGAGGGACTCGAACCCCCACAGGCTCGCGCCCACGAGGACCTAAACCTCGCGTGTCTACCAATTCCACCACGCCCGCGGATTGCCCTTTCCGGGGTTGCGCGTCCGAAAAACCCGGGCCCGCCCCGGCGAGCGGCGCACCCGACATCGCCAATGATCGCGGCTTCCTTAGCACGCGCGCCCGCTGTCCCGCCAGTCCCTCATGGGCCCTGTTTGCGAGCCAAATCGCCTCGCCCCCGTTGCGGTTCGATATTGACCCGTCCGTGGCTCGCTTGACGGGCCGAGCCCGGGTGCTACATGAGCGGCCATGAGTGCGAGCCCGAAAGACGCGATGAAGCCTGCAAATCCCACCCGAACAAAGACCGGGGGGGCGACGCAGCCGCTTTCGCGCATCCGCAACTTCGCGATCATCGCCCATATCGACCACGGCAAGTCGACGCTCGCCGACCGCCTCATCCAGCATTGCGGCGGGCTCACGGAGCGGGAGATGCGCGAGCAGGTGCTCGACAATATGGAGCTCGAGCGTGAGCGCGGCATCACGATTAAGGCGCAGACCGTGCGCCTCGACTATCGGGCGCGCGACGGCGAGACGTATGAGCTCAACCTCATCGACACGCCGGGCCATGTGGATTTCGCCTATGAGGTGAACCGCTCGCTTGCCGCCTGCGAGGGCTCGCTGCTCGTCGTAGATGCGAGCCAGGGCGTCGAGGCGCAGACGCTCGCCAATGTCTATCAGGCGCTCGAGAACGATCACGAGATCGTGCCCATCCTCAACAAGATCGACCTGCCGGCGGCCGAGCCCGCGCGCGTCAAGGCCCAGATCGAGGACGTGATCGGGCTTGATGCCTCAGATGCGCTCGAGGTCTCCGCCAAGACGGGCGAGGGCATCGAGGACGTGCTCGAGGCGATCGTTGCGCGCTTGCCTGCGCCTGCGGGCGAGCCCGACGCGCCCTTGAAGGCCCTTCTCGTCGATAGCTGGTACGATGCCTATCTGGGCGTCGTGGTGCTGGTGCGGGTCATCGACGGGAGCTTGCGCAAGGGCCAGCGCATCACGCTGATGTCGACGGGCGCGAGCCATCTGGTGGACCGTGTCGGCATCTTCCGCCCGCGCCAGGAGGAGACGGGGGTGCTCGGCCCCGGCGAGATCGGCTTTTTCACCGCCGCCATCAAGCGGGTGGCCGACACGCGGGTGGGCGATACGGTGACAGACGAGAAGCGCCCCTGCGCCGCGCCGCTCCCGGGCTTCCAGTCGGCCCAGCCCGTGGTCTTCTGCGGGCTTTTCCCCGTGGACTCGGCGGATTTTGAGGATTTGCGCGAGGCGATCGCCAAGCTCGCCCTCAACGATGCGAGCTTTTCGTTCGAGATGGAGACCTCGGCCGCGCTCGGCTTCGGCTTTCGCTGCGGCTTCCTCGGGCTCCTGCATCTCGAGATCGTGCGCGAGCGGCTCGAGCGCGAATTCTCGATCGAGCTCATCACCACGGCGCCCAGCGTCATCTACAAGGTGCACCTGACGGACGGCAGCGAGATCGAGCTCCACAACCCCGCCGACATGCCCGAGCCCGTCAAGATTGCGCGCATTGAGGAGCCCTGGATCAAGGCGACCATCCTGGTGCCGGACGACTATCTCGGCGCGGTCCTGAAGCTCTGCGAGGACCGGCGCGGGCGCCAGCGCGACCTCACCTATGCCGGCAGCCGCGCCATGGTGGTGTACGATCTGCCGCTCAATGAGGTGGTCTTCGACTTCTACGACCGGCTGAAATCGGTGAGCCGCGGCTACGCCTCCTTCGACTATCAGATGAGCGGCTATGAGGTGGGCGATCTCGTTAAGATGAGCATTCTGGTGAACGGCGAGCCCGTGGACGCGCTTTCTGTCATTGTCCATCGCGAGCGCGCCCAGACGCGCGGCCGCGCCATGTGCGAGCGCCTCAAGGACCTCATCCCTCGCCATCTCTTCAAGATCCCGATCCAGGCGGCCATCGGGGCTAAGATCATTGCGCGGGAGACCATCGGCGCGCTCCGCAAGGACGTGACGGCCAAGTGCTACGGCGGCGATGTCACCCGTAAGCGGAAGCTCCTCGAGAAGCAGAAGGCGGGGAAGAAAAAAATGCGCCAGTTCGGCAAGGTCGAGATCCCCCAGGAGGCCTTCATCCAGGCCCTCAAGATGGACGGCGATTGAGGATATGAGTTTTGGGCTGAAATCAGCGGAATCGTTATTCCTCGTACTCGCTTTCGTAGCGCCGGGATTTATCATCATGTCGGTGCGCAATTATTTTGTGATCAGAAAACCTCTAGCTGCAACTGAAAGAGCGTTGGCCTACTTGACGGCCTCGTCCGTGAACTACGCCCTGTTTTCTCCACTCATCTACATCCTCCTCGTCTCACGACTTCCGTCTCTGATGGAGGCGATGGGATGGTTCGTGGTTCTATTCCTCGGGCCTGTCATCGTTGGTCTCTTGTGGGCCAATGCGTCCCAGAGGGAATGGATACGAAACGCTTTGCGCAGGCTTGGATTGCAGCCGATACATACCATTCCGACCGCTTGGGATTGGAAATTCAGCAACATCAAGGATCCGGAATTTCTCCTAATTACGCTCAAGAATGGTGAGCAGTTTGGCGGCCTCTTCGGTTATGAATCATTTGCTTCATCGCTCGCCGATCGGCGTGACATTTTCATCGAACAGCTATACGATATCTCGGAGGATGAAGACTGGATCCAAGCCCAACCCGGCAAGGGTGTTCTTATCGACTACTCCGAGATCGCCTACATCGAGTTCATGGGCGACAGTAAGCAGAGCGAGTAAGACGGGCATGAGCAAGGCAACAAAACGCTCTACGAGCAATGGAGCAGTGGGATCAAACCATTGTGCGGGGCAAAGCGGTAAAACTAAGACCAGCGAGGCCCAGCGTGTTCTCGGCTATCAGCCCACCGGCTCTGGCGAGCGCGTCAAGCCCAAGCCCCCGAAAGGCGGCAGCAGCGCCCGGCCCAAGAAGGGGCAATAGAAGAGTTTAGGATAGAGTTGGTAGGGCCGGCACGTGATATGCTCGGAATAGGTTGGCTAGCTGGGCGTTATTATGTAAGAGAAGCTAGGCGCCTAGCCATCACTGTGCGAACAATTCCAATCCGCGAACGTAAGGAGATTTTGCACATCCTTTCGGCCCGGATGCGCGAAGCCACCCAGTATGAGCCTGTGGGTGGGTTAGTCTTACAAGAGGCGGTTCGCGAGGTTCTCATCGAAGCCATCCGCGAGCGCCAAATGGCAGTCGCCCATGGTGCGCGAGGATTCGATGAACCGTCATGGTGTACTCCGGCGCTGGTTGAGACGTGGGCTGGTGCATTTTATGGTTCTCTGCAAGGCCGAATTTCACAAAAGGCATTTGATCGCGTGGATACTGTGTTTTGCAACCTCATTGCTGAGACACTAACACCAGAAGAAATGTTTGAACCAATAGGCGATCTTGCCAAGGAAGGTGCCGGAGCGGCGGCCTTGCAACTCTTGGACCGTGCTATACAGGCTGTTCATCCGGACCGCTTCCTTGATTCAATTGATGCGGCGGGAGAGATTCAGCCTCGGTTGGCCACGATAAATACGATTCTCGGACGTGACGAACAGGAACGCTTCTTTAGGATCGATTACGAACGGCTTGTTAGTCGTATGATTGATCTAGAAAACCGAGGACGTACACAAGTTTTGCTTCACCATCTGGATGGATGCCTTGTCGAAACAGCGCTGTTGACTGGGGCTTTGCATGAGGGGCTAATTCGAATAAGAAACGAGAGCTACGATGATGTGAACCTCGGACGCGAGGTGCAAGCCTCTACGCTAACATTGATCGATTTCCTCAACAGAGCCGCCTCAACGAGGCGTGAGCCAATGCCGTAACGAGAAAGCCTCATAAGGATGTGCAAGCGAAGCGTATTAAAGCTTTGTGCCTTTTTCCGGAGGTGCGGGTTTATTCAACCCCGACCGGAACGTTCATGCAAGGTGCGAAACAGCGCCATGCAAAATGGTGGCGCCAACCGAAAGCCGGAGTGTGGGCATCATGGAATGGTATTGGGTGGCTCTAATCGTCGGATTTGTTGCTCCACTCATCATAAGGGGGCGAGAAATCTTGGTTGGTTTTCAGGAGGGCGGTCCTTTAGTGGGGTTCGGCACATGGTTTGGAGCAAGTCTTCTTACAGTGCCGGTGATGCTCCTCTTCATGTGGCTCGGATCATGGCTGCTTTGAGAGATAGAGTGAGCGAAGGAAGGGTCAGCGCTGCCCGGAACGTTTATGAAGGGCGCGAAACGGCGGACCGAATAATGGGGGGCGGCGCCCGCACCCCCCGCGGCACAGATCGGGCGGCAACGCCTAACCCACCTTCGGCGCCAGCCTCTTCACACCGAGGCGCGGCTTGGCGCGGCGCAGCTTTGCGAGATCAAAGGCCGCCTGCATCCTGAGCCAGGTGTCTGCCGTGCTCCCGAGGCCCTCTTCGAGACGCAGGGCCATCTCGGGCGAGATGCCGCTCGTGCCGTTGATCACGCGGTAGAGCTGCTGGCGCGTGACGCCGAGCGCCTCGGCCGCGGCGGCAACGGACAGGCCAAGCTCGTCCAGCTCGTTCTTGATCACGCGGCCCGGATGAGCCGGGTTCCTCATGGCCATGGCCCTCTCCTCTCTCAGTGATAATCGACCAGGTCCACCTCGAATGCGCGCTCGTCCTCGAAGCGGAAAACAATCCGCCAGTTGGCGCGCACGGTCACCGACCAGAATCCCTTCAGATTGCCGGTCAGCGGGTGCAGATGGAAGCTCGGCAGATCCATCGCATCGATGGTCTCGGCGGCATCGAGCACGGTCAGGATCAAGGTGATCTTCTCCATATGCTGGGGATTGAGCCCGCGCGGGTCGTCGCGCTCGAACAGTCGCTTCAGCCCCTTGTGCGCGAAGCTCTCTATCATCTCTTGCAAGTAATATGTAATGTTACATGTGTCAATTGGTCCACGCTCTGACCTGGCCGGTCGGGGTTTCAACCCCAACTGGAACGGTCATGCCAGGCGCGAAACGGCAGACTGAACAATGGGCGCGGCGCCCAAAAACCCCGCCCTGCGTAAGCGATGCAATTGTGGCAATGCCTTCATGGATTTCCGGCTTCGCGGGAGTGACGTTGAAGAAGACGGAGATGACGAAACGAGGCGGTGGCCGACGGTACAGAAGCCTGGATGGTGAACCGGACAGCAGTGGGCCAAGCCCGAGGACCGCGATGACGTCAAACAAGGGGCGCGCAACCAGGATATCGTCTTTCATGTGGGGCCATTCGCTCGGCGGCACAAAGGTATGAGTGCGCAGAGCAAAAAGCCGGGCGGGACACAAGCCCCGCCCGGCCAAAGAATATTCGCACCTCAGATTGTCGTAACCGAGATGCGGCATGCGACTTTTGATGGGCGCGGATGGGCGCCGATGGGCGCTGACGCCTACATCATGCCGTCCATGCCGCCCATGCCGCCCATGCCGCCGGGCACAGCCGCCTCCTCCTTCTTCGGAGCCTCGGCGACACCGGCCTCGGTGGTGATCAGGAGGCTCGCCACCGATGCGGCATCCTGGAGTGCCGTGCGCACGACCTTGGTCGGGTCGATGATGCCCGCCTCGAACATGTCGACATAGGCGTCGTTCTGGGCGTCATAGCCGAACGAGGTCTCCGACTTCTCAAGCACCTTGCCGACCACGATCGAGCCCTCGACACCGGCATTCTCCGAGATCTGGCGAATGGGTGCCTCGAGCGCCCGCCGGACGATGTTGATGCCGGCATTTTGATCATCATTCTCGCCCTCGATGGTGATCGCCTTGGCAGCGCGCAAGAGCGCCACACCACCGCCCGGCACGATGCCTTCCTCGACGGCTGCGCGGGTGGCGTTCAAGGCATCGTCGACGCGGTCCTTGCGCTCCTTCACCTCCACCTCGGTGGCGCCGCCGACACGGATCACCGCAACACCGCCTGCGAGCTTGGCGAGACGCTCCTGGAGCTTCTCGCGGTCGTAGTCCGAGGTCGTCTCCTCGATCTGCACCTTGATCTGGTTGACCCGGGCCTCGATGTCCTCCTTCTTGCCCGCGCCATCGACGATGGTGGTATCGTCCTTGGTGATCGCGACCCGCTTGGCCTGGCCGAGCATGTCGAGGGTGACATTCTCGAGCTTGATGCCGAGGTCCTCGGAGATGACCTGGCCGCCCGTGAGGATCGCGATATCCTGAAGCATCGCCTTGCGGCGGTCACCAAAGCCCGGCGCCTTGACGGCGGCAATCTTGAGGCCGCCGCGGAGCTTGTTGACGACCATGGTGGCGAGCGCCTCGCCCTCGACGTCCTCGGCGATCACAAGCAGCGGCTTGCCCGACTGCACCACCGCCTCAAGCAACGGCAGCATCGATTGCAGGTTGGACAGCTTCTTCTCGTGGATGAGGATATAGGGGTCCTCGAGCTCGACCGTCATCTTCTCGGCGTTGGTCACGAAATAGGGCGAGATATAACCGCGGTCGAACTGCATGCCCTCAACGGTCTCGAGCTCGAACTCGAGCGCCTTCGACTCCTCGACCGTAATGACGCCGTCATTGCCCACCTTCTGCATCGCCTCGGCGATTTTCTCGCCGACGATCACATCACCATTGGCCGAGATGGTGCCGACCTGAGCGATCTCCTCGCTCGATTTGACCTTTTTCGACATCTTCTCGATTTCGCTCACCACCTGGCCCACGGCCTTGTCGACACCGCGCTTCAAGTCCATGGGGTTCATGCCGGCGGCGACATACTTGAGGCCCTCGCGCAAGATCGCCTGGCCGAGGATGGTCGCTGTCGTGGTGCCGTCGCCGGCGACATCGTTGGTCTTCGATGCCACCTCGCGCAGCATCTGCGCGCCCATGTTCTCGAACTTGTCCTCAAGCTCGATCTCCTTGGCGACGGTGACACCGTCCTTGGTGGTGCGCGGCGCACCGAACGACTTTTCGATAATGACGTTGCGGCCCTTGGGACCGAGCGTCACACGCACGGCATTGGCCAGTATGTCGACACCGCGCAGCATCCGCTCGCGGGCGTCGGTTGAGAATTTGACTTCCTTGGCAGCCATATCGGGCTCCTTGATTGTCTAAAGATTGGTTTGAGGTTGTCTTCGGTTGTCTTCTTGAGCTTCTTGTTTCTTGAGTCCTGATTGACTTGATGCTGATCGACGAGCCGAGCCGTGCCGGCAGCGGGTTCTAGTGAGGCCAGAGACTCATGATCGACGGCTCATGAACGAACGACAGAGCTCAACCGAGGTGAGCCGCCCAAGCGACCGGGTTCGCCGCCCGTTGCACGCGCGATCCCATCGCAAAGTGTCTGAGCTCTCTGTCTCTCTGTGAACGTGAACTCTGGCCGTTCGCTTGCCACTGACCGATGAACTTGCCAGCAAGGCCCTCGCAAAACGTGCGCGCAACCGATCGTGCTCTGCACTCAGCACTCAGCCGATCACGCCCATAATGTCGGACTCCTTCATAATCAACAGCTCCTCGCCATCGATCTTGACCTCGGTGCCCGACCATTTGCCAAACAGCACCTTGTCGCCCTCCTTGACATCGAGTGGCGTGATCTTGCCGTTCTCACGGGCGCCTGGCCCGACCGCAATGACTTCGCCTTGCTGGGGTTTCTCGGCGGCGGTGTCGGGGATGATGATGCCGCCGGCGGTCTTCTGCTCTTCCTCAAGCCGGCGAACCACCACCCGGTCATGAAGTGGACGGAATTTCATGGATTTCTACTCCCGCATGTCATCACCGTGCATTGACAAGCACGCGTTGCAGCATTTTGGCTTGGAAACTCGTCTTGCTTTAAGGCTTGGCCCTAAAGCAGTTTGTTAGCACTCACTCGAGGTGAGTGCTAACACATGCGGCTACGCAAATAGGCATGCGCGCGGCGGGTGTCAAGAGGTTTTGCCGGAATATGCCGCGAACGCAGCCGACACGACACCGGCGAATGTTAAGGCCAGGGGGTGCTGCCGGAACGCATCGGGAGCGCGTACACGATCATTGGCGAGATCAAGCACGGCGGCGGTCCCGCTGGAACGTGCGGGAGTTCGGCTGCAACAGGCGGTGGCGCAATAGCAATAGGGGCGGCTCTGTTTTGCCAGCGCGTCTTGTCAGAGCGTCCTGGCAGCTGGGCTGAGCTTCACTGATACCGCCAAGCCGATCAGACCGCCAAGCGGATTGTAGCGGCGAACGAAACGATCGAGGCGCCCCATCGAGGTGCCCCGATTGAGCCGGACCTCTTGAGCCCTACCGAACATGGCCATGGGCGAGACAGACGCCTTGTCATGCCCGCACGCTTCTTCCGCATTCAACTCAGTTGCGCAATCGGTCGTGCCATCAACCTAGTTGCGCAGCATGAGTGGTCAATCCCCGGGGCGCGTGATGGGGCTTGCCCCCGGCCCGAGGATGACAAGTCTGCCATCTGACATCTAACACGTGACACCTGAATCTGGTTCCGGGCGATGGGAGAAGGCAATTCAGAAACCGGGAAGCAGGAGCCGGAAGCCTCGGAGCCCGATTTTATCACTCGCAATGAGGGCCCGCTCGTTTTCCTATTACGTCTTTTGCGCGCCTTTACCCGCCCTTAACCGGCGTTCGACTAGAAACCGACCTGTCAGTTGGACGACACAAACAGGTCTTGCGTAGCGTCTCATGTATCGGTTGGTGGGTGATAGGTCACGGTTCTGGCAGACTCTGGTCTCGCTCGTCTGCATCGCGCTGATGACCTACTTTGCCTACCATGCGATCAATGGCCGATTTGGCCTCGAGGCGCGCAGCCGGCTGCAATCACGCATCGAGCTTCTCGAGCGACAGCTGGCCCGCCTCGAGGCCGATCGCAATCGGCTCGGCCGCAACATCGCGCTGCTTGATCGCGACAAGCTTGATCCGGACATGCTCGATGAGCAGGCGCGCCGGCTCCTGAGTTTCTCCTATCCCGATGAGCTCATCTTGAGCGAGGCTATCGCCTGGCGCTGAGCCGAGCGCTTTGCATTGCTTCTCTGGCTCTCCTCTGACCTCTCCCTTTGCGCTTTGCTCTGCCCCTCGCCATCCGCCGTGCCTAGCGCTCTGCCCGCGCCCTGGCCCACGCCCGGTGGCGCCCATTGCGTGGGGCGCGCGGTCGTGTAAACTTGCCCGCGAGCCGGGCGCAAGCGGTGCTCGCCGTAGGCTCGCCCGCCCTAAGAGGGCGACAGGACACGGGCAAGGAAATCCCATGGCCAAACGTTCAGCCCACAAAGCCAACAAAAGAAACGGTAGCAGCAAAGAAGCGCCCCCCCAGCTCAAACGGGGGCAACCGACAAAGGACAAGAACAACAACAGCAAAAAAGACAATTTGCGCCGGAATGCGCCACCCCCTCTCAGCCTCGAGGAGGAGCGCGCCGCCTATCGCGACATGCTGCTCATTCGCCGCTTCGAGGAGAAGGCCGGCCAGCTCTATGGCATGGGGCTGATTGGCGGCTTCTGCCACCTTTACATCGGCCAGGAGGCCGTGGTTGTCGGCATGCAGATGACCATCGAAGAGGGCGATCAGGTCATCACCAGCTACCGCGACCACGGCCATATGCTCGCCTGCGGGATGGATCCCAAGGGCGTGATGGCGGAGCTTACGGGCCGGCGCAGCGGCTATTCCAAGGGTAAGGGCGGCTCAATGCACATGTTTTCGCTCGAGAAGGGCTTTTACGGCGGCCATGGCATCGTCGGCGCCCAGGTGCCGCTGGGGACGGGGCTCGCCTTTGCCAACCGCTATCGCGGCGATGGACGGGTCTCGCTCACCTATTTCGGCGACGGCGCCGCCAATCAGGGCCAGGTCTATGAATCGTTCAACATGGCCAAGCTCTGGAATTTGCCGGTGGTCTATATCATCGAGAACAACAAATATGCCATGGGCACCGAGATCAGCCGCGCCTCCTCGACCACCGACCTGTCTCAGCGGGGCCTGAGCTTCGGCATCCCGGGCGAGCAGGTGGACGGCATGGACGTGCGCGCCGTCAAGGCGGCCGGCGAGATGGCGGTGGCGCGCGCGCGCGCGGGCGAGGGGCCCTATATCCTCGAGATGCTCACCTATCGCTATCGCGGCCACTCGATGTCGGACCCCGCCAAATACCGCAGTCGCGAGGAAGTGCAGAAGGTGCGCGAGGAGCAGGACCCCATCGAGCGCGTGCGCCGCCGGCTCATCGCGGCGGGCGAGAGCGAGGAGGTACTCAAGGCGATCGACAAGGAAGTTCGCGCCATTGTCAACGAGGCTGCGGCTTTTGCCCAGAGCGATCCCGAGCCTGACCCGAGCGAGCTTACAACCGACGTCTATGCCGAGGCGTGAGGTGCACCATGGCCGAGCCCAAAGCAAAACCCGCGACCTATGCCGACATCGAGGCGCTGCCGCCCAATATCGTGGGCGAGATCATCTTTGGCGCGCTGGTAACCCACCCGCGACCGGCCCCCAAACACGGTGGCGCCGCGAGCGCTCTGGGCATGCTGACGGGCAATGCCTATCAGTTTGGCCGCGATGGCCCGGGTGGCTGGGTCTTTGTTGTTGAGCCGGAACTCCACTTGGGCCCCCATGTGCTCGTGCCCGACATCGGGGGCTGGCGTCGCGAGCGCTTGGCGAATATGCCGGATGCGCCCTATTTCGAGACTCCGCCCGATTGGCTTTGCGAGGTACTCTCGCCGTCGACTGAGAAGTATGACCGTGGCGACAAGCGGCGCATCTATGGCCGGTTCGGGGTTGGCCATCTCTGGTTCGTGGACCCCGTGGCACAAGTCCTCGAGGTGTTCGAGCGCCAGGGCGAGGATTGGCTGCTCACCCACACATTCGTCGAGCGCGAGGAGGTATGCGCACCGCCCTTTGGCGAACTCACATTCTCGCTCGGGCTCCTTTGGCCGTTCGATGAGCCGGACGAAGCCAAGGCCTCGGCCGCAGCCGAGGGCGCAGGAGCGCCGAACGAAGCGGAAGCGGGCGCGGACGTGGAGGGCGAGCGAGATGGCGGCGCGTCGTAGCCCGCACTCAATGTGCTTGTCCCAGCCCGACGCGAGCGCGCGTGAAACCAACCTCGACCGCTGTGCCAAGGCCTGAGGCGCACCATGGCCGAGCCCAAAGCAAAACCCGCCACCTATGCCGACATCGAGGCGCTGCCGCCCAATATCGTGGGCGAGATCATCTTTGGCGCGCTCGTGACCCCTGTCTCTTATACA
>WGBL01000041.1 GCA_015494375.1 Hyphomicrobiales bacterium
ACGAGGAGCTCGAGGGCGGAGGTGCGTCGGCCATGTGTGGCAAGCCGTCGGGGGGAGCGCGCGCTCTTGATATCTGGGCCCGCATCCGCTCGAGTGGCAAGCCGCAGCCGGCAAGGCTGATGGCCAGGAGCGGCGAGGTCTGGGTCGAGCTCATCGACGGCGAGGAGGGGGTCGCGCCCGGCCAGGCGTGCGTCTTTTACGAAAGCGGCGCGCCCCAAGCGCGCATTCTCGGCGGCGGTTGGATTGCGGCCACCGAGGCGGAGCGGCGCACTGGCGGGGACGGTGTGATTTCAGAAAAAGTGGCCCCGAGAGAAAACCAAGGCCCGGACGTTTTGGCTCCGGCGTCCGGGCGTTGAGCCGCTTCATTGAGCCGCTTTATTGAGCCGTTTCAAGATCGTTAATGAGCGGTTTCAAGATCGTTGCCGCCCTTTTCACAGCCTCGCCGTAAGGCGCTTGCAGGGTGCGCAAAGTCCCCCTATAGATGCCGCTTTAATGAGCGCAACACCTCAAGCGAGCGAATTCTCTTTTCCGCATCGCCACCTGCTCTCGGCCGAGGACCTGAGCAGGGACGAGATCGTTGGCCTTCTCGATCTCGCCGAGGCGAGCGCGCGTCAAAGCCGGCAGGTCGACAAGAAAACCGACACACTGCGCGGCCGCACCCAGATCAATCTCTTCTTCGAGCCATCGACCCGCACGCAAAGCTCGTTCGAGCTTGCCGGCAAGCGCCTCGGGGCCGATGTCATGAACATGTCGGTAAAGGCGTCGTCGGTGGCGAAGGGTGAGACGCTCATCGACACCGCCATGACGCTCAATGCCATGCGGCCCGACATCCTGGTGGTGCGGCACCATGCGGCGGGCGCCGTCGAGCTGCTCGCGCAAAAGATCGACTGCTCGGTCGTCAATGCCGGCGACGGCAGCCACCAGCACCCCACCCAGGCGCTTCTCGATGCCCTCACCATTCGCCGCAACAAGGGCCGCATCGAGGGGCTGACCATCGCCATTTGCGGCGACATTCGCCATTCGCGGGTGGCGCGCTCGAACATCGCCCTGCTTGGGACGCTGGGGGCGCACTTGCGCATCGTCGCGCCCTCGACGCTTCTTCCGCCAGAGGCCGACAGCCTCGGCGCCGAGGTTGCGACCAACATGCGCGACGGCCTCAGAGGGGCCGACGTGATCATGATGCTGAGGCTCCAGTTCGAGCGCATGAGTGGCGCCTATGTACCCTCGACGCGGGAGTATTTCCATTTCTTCGGGCTCGATCAGGAAAAGCTCGGCTGGGCCAAGCCCGATGCGCTCATCATGCACCCGGGCCCCATGAACCGGGGTGTCGAGATCCAGTCCTCGGTGGCCGACGCGCCGCGCAGCGTCATTCGCGAGCAGGTGGAGATGGGGGTTGCGGTGCGCATGGCGGTGCTGAGCGCCCTGGCCCGCCACCTGCCCAACGCCTGAGGCATGCGCGGAGCCATGACACGGCCGGGCTCGCGCCAGATGGAGCAGCGATGCGCCAGACGAGGCAGCGATGGGCCAGATGGGGCAGCGATGGGCCAGATGGGGCAGCAGCCAGATGGGGGCACTGACCCGATGGGGGCAGCGAGATGACAAGGGCCGAGGCGCACCGACATGAGGAGGCCGAGCGTCCCCTCGCCCTTATCAATGCGCGACTGCTCGACCCGGCGAGCGGGCGCGACGAGCCGGGCGGCTTGCTCATCGAGCAGGGGCGCATCAGCGCCCTCGGCCCCGAGCTCAGGCGCAATGCGCCCGAAGGTGCCCGGGTGATCGACTGCGCAGGCCATGTGCTGGCGCCGGGCCTCATCGACATGCAGGTTGCCACCGGCGAGCCCGGCAACGAGCACCGCGAGACACTCGCCACCGCCAGTCGCGCCGCTGCAGCCGGGGGTGTCACCACCATGGTGACCATGCCCAACACCGAGCCCGTCATGGACGACGTGGCGCTTATCGATTTCGTGCTGAGGCGGGCACGCGACACGGCGGTTGTCCATGTCCATCCCATGGCCGCGCTCACCCCCGGGCTCGAGGGCGAGGGCATTGCCGAGATCGGTCTCCTCAAGGCGGCCGGTGCGATTGCCTTTACCAATGGCGCAAAAAGCGTTGCCAATGCCCGCGTCATGCGCCGCCTGCTCGAGTATGCCAAGGACTTCGACGCCCTCGTTGTGCATCATACCGAGGACCCCGATCTTGCCGCGGGCGGTGTCATGAACGAGGGCGCGGTCGCGAGCCGGCTCGGGCTTGCTGGCATTCCGCGGGCGGCGGAGACGATCACGCTCGAGCGCGACATTCGCCTCGTCGCGCTTACGGGGGGGCGCTATCATGCGGCGGTGCTCACGTGTGCGGAATCGCTTGCCGTCATTCGTGCGGCCAAGAAGGCAGGGCTGCCGGTGAGCTGCGGGACTTCGATCAACCACGCCACCCTCAACGAGAATGACGTTCGCCCTTACCGCACATTCTTCAAGCTGCGCCCGCCGTTGCGCAGCGAGACGGATCGGGCGGCGGTGGTGGCGGGGATTGCGGACGGCACCATCGATGTCATCGTCTCGGCCCACGACCCGCAGGACGTCGAGGTCAAGCGCCGCCCGTTCGAGGAGGCGGCGTTCGGCGCCATCGGCCTCGAGACCCTGCTCCCCGCCGCCCTCAGGCTCTATCATGCGGGCGACATCGACCTCTTGAGGCTGCTTGCGGCCATGACCATCAATCCGGCGCGGCTTCTGGGGCTCGAGGCGGGGCGGCTCGCCGAAGGCGCTCCGGCCGATCTCATCGTTCTCGATCTCGATGCCCCCTGGGTCGTCGATCCCGCACTGCTCAAGTCGCGCTCGAAGAACACGCCCTTTGATGAGGCGCGGATGCAAGGCCGCGTGCTGCGCACCTTTGTCTCGGGGCGTGAAGTCTATCGCCACAACGGAGGAGACGAGCGTGGCCTCGTCGGAGGACAGGAGGGCGAACACGACGGAGGAGACGACGAAGTCCACGCGGGAGGAAAAGGGCCGACATGAGCGCATGGGCGACGTCGTTTGTGACAGGCTGGCTCGCAACACCCTGGCTCGGCACACCTTGGCTGGGCACACCTTGGCTCGGGACATCATGGCTCGCTTGGGGGGTGGCGCTGGTGCTTGGCTATGGCCTGGGCGCCATTCCGTTCGGGCTACTTCTTACGCGGCTTGCAGGGCTTGGCGACGTTCGCAAGATCGGCTCGGGCAACATTGGCGCCACCAATGTCTTGCGGACGGGGCACAAAGGCATCGCCCTTCTCACCCTTCTCGGCGACATCGGCAAGGGCACGCTCGGTGCGCTTCTCGGCGGCGCCTTGGCGGGCCCCGAAGGGGCCATTGCGGGCGGGCTCGGTGCCTTTCTCGGCCATCTCTATTCGTTCTGGCTGGCCTTTGAGGGCGGCAAGGGCGTGGCGACCTTCATTGGTGTGCTGATCGCCTGGCTGCCGCTCGCGGCCATTGTCTTTTGTGCGATCTGGCTTGGTGTTGCGGTGCTCACGCGCTATTCATCGCTGGCGGCGCTCCTGGCCAGTCTCTCGGCGCCGCTCCTGATTGGCTGGCACATGGGCGGGCCGGGCCTTGTCATTGTGCTGGCCATGACGGCGCTCCTCTATTATCGTCACCGCGCCAATATTGCGCGGCTTTTCAAAGGGGCCGAGTCGCGCATAGGCGATTAGGGAGACTGGGCGCAATCGCGCGTACCAAGGGGCGGTGCCGCAAGGGGGGGGCGCAAGGCTGAGACCATTTGGATCCGCGACGGCCGCAAGACCCACGAGCCAAGGCGCGGTGGGTGGGCTCCGAGATGTCGGCGCAGCCCGAGGAGAGAGTATTCGTTGGCGGATCAACCGCGAGCTTCGGGGGCGCGTTCTGGGCCACCTAGGAGCGATCACCCGGATGACCGAGGAGGGGCCAAGGCCGGGCCGGCCCTGAGCCGGGCGCAGAAGCTTGCCTGGCTGCGCCTCATTCGATCGGAAAATGTGGGGCCCGTCACCTTTCGCGATCTTGTCAACCACTTCGGTGGTGCGGAGGCCGCCCTCGAGGCGCTGCCCACGCTTTCCCGACGCGGTGGCGCACGGCGCGCCTTGCGGATCGCCACAAGCGCCGAGGCCGAGCGCGAATGGCGGCGCGCCGAGGCCCACGGGGCCTGCCTGGTGGCGATCGGCGAGCCCGGCTATCCAGAATGGCTCGCCGCCCTCGAGGCGCCGCCACCACTCCTTTATGTCAAGGGACGCAAGGCGCTTGCCGCCGAGCCCATCGTCGCCATCGTTGGTGCGCGCAACGGCTCGGCGGCGGGACAGAAGATGGCCCGTCTGCTGGCCGAGGGGCTGGGCCAGGCGGGCATTGTCGTTGCCTCGGGGCTTGCCAGGGGCATCGATGGGGCCGCGCACCGGGCGGCGCTCGAGCGTGGCACCATTGCCGTCGTCGCCGGAGGCATCGACGTCGTCTATCCCCCCGAGCACCGGCGCTTGCAGGCGGCGATCGCCGAACAGGGCCTGCTCATCAGCGAGCGGGCGCCAGGCACGGTGCCGCGCGGTCAGGATTTTCCGCGGCGTAATCGCATCATTTCGGGCATTTCGGCGGCTGTGGTGGTGGTCGAGGCGGCGCGGCGCTCGGGCTCGCTGATCACGGCGCGCTTCGCGCTCGAGCAGGGCCGCGAGGTCTTTGCGGTGCCGGGCCATCCGCTCGATCCGCGGGCCGCCGGCACCAATGCGCTCCTCAGGAAAGGAGCGAGCCTTTGCACCTCAGTCGATGACGTGATCGAGTGCCTCGCCCCCATACTCGACAGCCCGCCGCCTGCGCGTGCGCCGCGGTTTCTTGAAACGCTTGATGATGGAACAACGGATGCCGAAACCGTCGATTGGTCCGAGCCGCTGCCCGAGAGCGATCGTGAGCGGGTGGTGGCTGCGCTCGGGGCCGCGCCCATTGAGATTGACGAGCTTTGCCGCGCCACCGAGCTTGACAGCCGGCGTGTGCGCGTGGTGCTGCTTGAGCTCGAGCTTGCCGGCCGTCTCGAGCGCCATGCCCAGCAGCTCGTCTCGCTGCGATCGTAAGCGGGCCAGGGGACTGGGCCAGGGGACCGGACCAAGGGAGGATGCGCCTGAACGGGAGTCATAGAGATAGGGCGGAGATAGGGCGGAGATAGGGCGGCGAATGAACGAAACCGCTCCGCTGATCTTGCCTTGCTGCGCCTGCCTCTTGCATGGCGCGGCATTTCTCGGCACTAAACCGCGGGCCGCAGGGACTTTGGGACCCTTCAAAGGACGCAACGGCTGCCGGCCGGGGCCAGGAAACGATACCCAATGATCGTCGGCATTGCGAAGAGCAGGTTCGGGCAATGAGTGATTTGGAGACCCAGCGCCGCAATATGGTGGACTCGCAGATACGCCCCGCCGAAATCACCGATCGCCGTCTCATCCGCGCCATGCTGGAGGTGCCGCGCGAGGCCTTCGTTCCCGCCGCCATGCGCCAGCTTGCCTACATGGATGGCC
>WGBL01000042.1 GCA_015494375.1 Hyphomicrobiales bacterium
ATACCAGCGCCTGCGGTGGCGCGGTGGTCGTCCGGCGAAGGAGCAACGGGGTCAAGTAACAAGGCGACAAAGGGCTGATGATGCGAAGCGACAAGGCGGCAAAGGGGGCGATAGCGCCCAGCGACAAGGCGGCAAAGAGGCGATGGTCCGAAGCGAGAACGCGACAAAGAGATGACGGCGCGAAGCGGCAAGGCGGCAAAGGGAAAGGGGCGACGGCCCGAAGCGACAAGGCGCCAAATCGGTCGCGGAACAAGGGGAGGGGTCGTAGCAAGCCGCTGCCGATGAGATGTCGGTGAGACAGTGCTCAGACGCCGATCATGCGAGGTGGAGAGGCGAAGATGGCTCAAGCGATTCGGTTTACACTCGACGGCCAGCCGGTTGAGGCGCGGCCCGATGAGACCATCTGGCAGGTGGCATCGCGGCTTGGCGTCACGATTCCCCACCTCTGCTGGCATCCGGCGCCGGGCTATCGCGCCGATGGCAATTGCCGCGCCTGCATGGTCGAGATCGAGGGCGAGCGCACTCTTGCGGCGTCCTGCATCAGAAAGCCCGCCGAAGGCATGGTGGTGCGCACTCAGAGCGAGCGGGCGCAAAAGGCACGCCGCATGGTGCTTGAGCTGCTGCTCGCGGATCAGCCGCCGCGCGCCGATGCCCATGATGAGACGGCGCGGCTCTGGCACTGGGCCGAGGCGGTGGGCGTGAGCGCCTCGCGGTTTCCCGCCCGCGCGCACGGGAGGCCGCCCCCCGATGCCTCGCACGTCGCCATGCGTGTCAACCTCGACGCCTGCATTCACTGCACGCTCTGTGTCCGGGCCTGTCGTGAGGTCCAGGTCAACGATGTCATCGGCATGGCCTATCGCGGCCCCGACACCAGTGTCGTCTTCGATTGCGACGACCCCATGGGCCAATCGACGTGTGTGGCCTGCGGGGAGTGTGTGGCGGTCTGCCCGACGGGTGCGCTGATGCCCGCGAGCCTCATCGACAGCGCGACACAAAAGGGCAGTCGCAAGAGCGATCGCCAGGTTGCGTCCGTCTGCCCCTATTGCGGGGTGGGGTGCCAGATCACCTATCATCTGCGCGACGGCGCCATCGCCTATGTCGAGGGGCGCAATGGCCCCGCCAACGAGAACCGGCTCTGTGTCAAGGGACGGTTTGGCTTCGATTATGTCAGCCATCCCCATCGCCTGACCAAACCCCTCATTCGCAAGGACGGGGCCCCCAAGACCATGGACGTCGACCCGGGCAATCCGCTCACTCATTTCCGCTTTGCCAGTTGGGAGGAGGCGCTCGAGTTTGCGGCCTCGGGCCTTGCCCGGCTGCGCGATGCCCATGGCGGGCGGGCGGTCGCCGGCTTCGGCTCGGCCAAGGGCTCGAATGAAGAGGCCTATCTCTTCCAGAAGCTCATCCGCACAGGGTTCGGCCACAACAATGTCGACCATTGCACCCGGCTCTGCCATGCCTCATCGGTGGCCGCACTCATGGAGGGCATCGGCTCGGGCGCGGTGACGGCCACCTTCAACGAATGCCTCAACTCCGATGTCATTATCGTCATCGGCGCCAACCCGACCGAAAACCACCCGGTGGCCGCCACTTATATCAAACAGGCGGCCAGGCGGGGTGCGACGCTTATCGTCATGGATCCGCGCGGCCAGGCGCTCAAGCGCCACGCCACCCATATGGTGCAATTCCGCCCCGGCAGCGATGTCGCGCTGCTTAATGCCATGATGCATGTGATCGTCGCCGAGGACCTCTATGATGCCCAATACATCCAGGCTCACACGGAAGGCTTCGAGCGCCTCAAGGCCCATCTCGAGGCCTTCAGCCCGGAAGCGATGAGCGAGAGGTGCGGCGTTGCGCCCGAGACCATCCGCACCATCGCCCGGGCCTATGGCCGGGCCTCACGCGCCATCATTTTCTGGGGCATGGGCGTCTCGCAGCATGTGCATGGCACCGACAACGCCCGTTGCCTCATCTCGCTCGCGCTCCTTTGTGGCCAGGTGGGCCGACCGGGCACCGGGCTTCATCCGCTCCGCGGCCAGAACAACGTTCAGGGTGCGTCCGACGCGGGACTCATTCCAATGGTCCTGCCCGACTATATGAAGGTCGCCGAGCCCGAGGCGCGCGCCACCTGGGCAGCGATCTGGGGCACCGAGCTCGACCCCGAGCCGGGCCTTACAGTCGTCGAGATCGTCGATGCCATCGGCCGCGGTGAGATCAAGGGGCTCTATGTGATGGGCGAGAACCCGGCCATGTCGGACCCCGACGCGGGCCACGCCCGGGCGGCGCTTGCCAGGCTCGAGCATCTCGTCGTCCAAGACATTTTCCTCACCGAGACGGCGATGCTCGCTGATGTGGTTTTGCCGGCGAGCGCCTGGCCCGAGAAGGATGGCACCGTCACCAATACCAACCGCCAGGTGCAGCTGGGGCGCAAGGCGCTCGAACCGCCCGGCGAGGCGCGCGAGGACTGGTGCATCATCCAGGAGATGGCCCGCCGGCTGGGCCTTTCGTGGCAATACAACCACCCGCGCGACATATTTGCCGAGATGAAGCGCGGCATGCGCTCGCTCGACAACATCTCCTGGGAGCGACTCGAGGCCGAGAGCGCGGTCACCTACCCTTGCCCCGCACCCGACCATCCGGGCGAGGCGATCGTCTTCGGCGACCGTTTCCCAACTGAGACGGGCCGCGCGGCCATGGTGCCCGCGGGCCTCACACCGCCCGCCGAGCTGCCGGATGACGCCTATCCCTTTATTCTTACGACGGGCCGCCAACTCGAGCATTGGCACACGGGTGCCATGACCAGGCGGGCGGGCGCCCTCGATGCGCTTGAGCCCGGGCCCACGGCCAGCCTCAATCCGCTGACGCTCCGCCGGCTCGGGATTGCGCCGGGCGCGCCCATCCGTGTCGAGACGCGGCGCGGCGGGATCGAGCTTGCCGCTCGTGCCGATGAGGCCATCCAGGAGGACATGGTGTTCATCCCGTTTGCCTATGTCGAGGCGGCGGCCAATCTGCTCACCAATCCCCAGCTCGACCCCATCGGCAAGATCCCCGAGTTCAAGTTTTGCGCGGCCCGGGTTGTCCCTTTGAAAGATGGACAAGAGGGCACACGAGCCCTGAGCGGCTGACCCCATCGAGGACACGCCTGCGCGAGGGCGGCTCCCGCCACAACGCCGCCGCGCTTACGCAAGGGGACGCTGTTCGCTGCTCTTGCCGTACAGCATCTTGCGCCCGCGTCCTCAATGGTGCGCGCCCCTCTGTGC
>WGBL01000043.1 GCA_015494375.1 Hyphomicrobiales bacterium
CGACTGGCTCGAGGACTATGTGCGTGCGGCCGCAACGCGCGCCAATGCCTACTATGAGAAGCTCATCCTGCACTACGACTTCCATCGGGGCGTGGTCGACCCGCCGGCGGGGCTCGACGCGGTCGCGCAGCGCTTTATCGGTGCACTCTTGCTTGAAGCCCAGGCGGCCCTTGCGGCCGTGCTCGAGCGCGCCCTCGAGGAAGCCGGCGCGACGGCGCCCGAGGTGGGCCTTACCGCCAAAACGTTCATCGCCGGGCTCAAGATTCCGCTCAGCTGGGTGACGCGGCGCATGGCCGATGCGCGCGAGCGCCGCCTCGTCGAGGCCATCTATGACGAGCTGCAGGCGACAGGTACGGTCGAGCGCAACCTGCCAGAGGACGAGCGGGCGGTGCGCGAGGCCTATGCCCGCGAGGTGCTCGGCGCTCCCGCGCAACGGGCCCCCGCGGCTAGAACGGCGGCGGGCAGCCACATCCCTTACGGCTACGGGCAGCGCCCTTTGCCGGCTCGGGAAGCGGTGGTGCAGCCCATTGCACCAGCCGGGCAAGGCGCCGAGCCGGCCCGCGCAACCGAAGCCCCACCAACCAACGTCCCCCAACGGCTCCAGGCAGCGGTGCGCGCGCGCTTTGCCGCAACGCCACGGTCTGAGCACGAAACCCAACCGCAAGTGCGCGGCAAGGCGCAAGCGCGGGGCGAGGCGGGAGAGCCAACGGCCGCGCCGTCCTCGGCCAAGGCGTTGCCATCGACCAGCACCAGCCCCGAGCCATCCCCCGGCAAGACCGATACTTTCGTGCCCGACCACCCGGCGCCCTCGCCAAGAGCCGCGCCAAAGAAGGGATCGGAATCGCAACCGGAACCAGTCTCGGAGAAGAAGCGGGTGCAGGCGGCCTGTCGGCTGGCGCCGGAAGACCCCATCGAGGCGGCGCCCTCCATCGGGCGCAAGACCGCGCGCCGGCTGGCCGCCGCAGGCATCGAGACGGTCGCCGATCTGCTCAAGGCCGAGCCCGCGCGCCTTGCCGGGGCGCTCGAATGCCGCTGGATCACACCAGAGCTCATCGCCGATTGGCAGGATCAGGCGGCCCTTGTCGCCACGATTCCGGGGCTTAAGGGCGGCACCGCACAACTCCTCGTCGGCGCGGGCTTTCGCGACCGCCCCTCCATCGCCCACGCGAGTGCCGAGCAACTCTGGGCGGCCATTGCGCGCTTTGGCGAGAGCGCCGAAGGTCAACGCCTGGCCCGCTCGGTGCGTGTGCCGAGCCTCGAGGAGGTCGAGCGCCTCATCGCCGCGGCACGCACAGGCGAGACCGGCGCCGAAGCCGCGGCCTGAGGCGGGGCCGATGACCGGCTCAAGCCCGAGGACGGCCATGGCGTGAGGAATAGAGCGGACCGTCAGAACATCGAGACTCGCGTGGGCCTTTCCGCTTGCTGATATTACCTTGCAACTTGGTAACTTGTTCGTGATTTGCCAACCTTGCCGGCAGATGCCTTGGCTTTGTGATCGGTGCGACGGCCGTTTTGCGCGCAGAGCGCCTCCCATGGCTTGAAACGCGCCGGCAAGCCCGCCATATTACCTGCGAGTGTGCGTGGTTTTCAGCATCAGAGATATCAGCGAGCAACTCCAGCCGTGCCGGCTGTGCGCAACACGAACGAAACGAGAGAACGAGAGGAAGTAAGGCTCATGGCTGAATTCGACAGACGTTATGGCGGCACCACCGTCACCCGCGCCGACGCCCACGCCATCGACGAGGGCCTGCGCGCCTATATGCTGAGTGTCTACAACTATATGGCCATCGGCGTGGCCATCACGGGGCTTGTTGCGCTGGGTTTTTATATGATGGCCGTCAGTGAGACCCCGACGGCTTATGTACTGCCCAATGGCACCTATCTCACGAGCTTTGGCTATGCAATTTTCGTGAGCCCCCTGAAATGGGTGCTGTTCCTGGCGCCGCTCGGGGTTGTGTTCCTGTTCTCGGCGCGCATCCACGCCATGAGCGTGGGGACGGCGCAATTGGTGTTCTGGGCCTTTGCTGCGCTCATGGGCGCCTCACTGTCCTCGATCTTTCTCGTCTATGCCCATGGCTCGATCGCGCGGGTGTTCTTCATCTCGGCGGCGGCCTTCGGTGCGCTGAGCCTCTGGGGCTACACCACCAAGAAGGACATCTCCGGCTGGGGCTCGTTCCTCTTCATGGGTCTCGTCGGCATCATCATCGCCATGATCGTCAACATCTTCTTGGCCTCGCCCGCGCTTTATTTCGCGATCTCGGTGATCGGTGTGCTGGTGTTTGCCGGTCTCACCGCCTATGACACCCAAGCGATCAAGGAGATGTACTACGAGGGCGACAGCGAGGAGGTTGCCGGTCGCAAGGCCATTGGTGGGGCGCTCCGGCTCTATCTCGACTTCATCAACCTCTTCGTCATGCTGCTCAGTCTCTTCGGGAACCGCGAATAGCCGCGCCGAATCGAATTGAGGTTGAGGGGGCGTGAAAAATCGCCCCTACGACAAAGAAAGATAGAGTGAGCAAATGAAAAGGGGCTCCCGACACTTGCGGTCGGGAGCCCTTTTTGCCCTTTTTGCGCGGCTCTTCTGTCGATTGCATGTGTGCCGGCGCCCTGGCGTCGCCGTTGGCATGGGGCTCGGCCAATGGCCACGCTGTCCAGATGGTATTTGCGTGAAGGCGCGCACCAACTCAGGCGATACGCCGAGCGGGTTCCATCAGTTCCATCAGCGCTCTACCAGCTCGAGGCGGCGGTCGATCACCCGTAAGACGCGGCCCAGATCGCGTCCGCGCTTGAGAATGAGCCCCGAGGGGGCCATCACCGCATAAGCACCCTGGCGGAGTGCAAGCCGCGGGCGTTTGACGATGCGGTAGATGGGGAATTCGCTGGCGCGGCGGAAGATCGAGAAAACGGCGCGGTCGCGCAATGCGTCGATGGCATAGTCGCGCCATTCGCCCTCGGCGACCTTGCGCCCGTAAAGGCTGAGGATCTGGTTGAGCTCGCGGCGATCAAAGGAGACGAGCTCGCGTCGCCCCTGCTCATGGCGCCCGAGCTCACGGCGCCCCGGCTCGTGCTGCCCATGTCGCGGATCGGCGACGTGTGAGATCGAAAGGTCTGCGGCCCGGCGCGGTGCCGGGCCGACGCCTATGGGATCAGTTTCGCGCAAACGACGCCTCCTCTCTTCTCGCTGATTGGCTCATCAGCGTGGAATGGCAGTGGCTCGGTTGTGGTAGCCGCCATGATTGCTGGAGTTCGCGAAGATATCAAGGCGTGCTCTTTAGCGCCCTAAGCGATCGCACAGGCGCGCGGATGGCCGCGCTTTGGTTCACATTAACACGATCGTGAACGGGCGCGCATGAGAGGGACTCGACTCGCTTTGTAATATCTGGTAATAAAAATCACGCAATCGCCCGAATTTGATCCCAAGAGCGCCCCTTTTGGTGC
>WGBL01000044.1 GCA_015494375.1 Hyphomicrobiales bacterium
GACAACGCACAGACCAAGCGCACAATAGCAGACAATAGCAGAGGGCAAGCGCAAATGGGAAAGGCAATGCCTCATGGGGGCGGAGGAGCTGCGCCGCCACGTGCTCCGGAGGGTGACGGTCTCGAGACCGTCGCCGAGCTGGCGCAGTTGCGCGCGCGCATCGCCGCCTGGCGTCGTGCGGGGCTCCGGATCGGCTTTGTGGCTACCATGGGCGCGCTCCATGAGGGGCACCTGTCACTCGTCCGCAAGGCACACGCGCTCGCCGACCGTGTGGTCGTTTCGATCTTTCTCAATCCACTGCAATTCGCTCCCAGCGAGGACTTTGCAAGTTATCCGCGTGATGAGGCGGGCGATTGTGCCAAGTTGCGTGCCGTGGGCGCCCATCTCGTCTATCTGCCGAGCGCCGAGCAGATGTATCCCGAGGGCTTTGCCACCCGGGTCGCGGTGGGGGGCCTCTCGGAAGGGCTCTGTGGGCGCACGCGGCCGCAATTCTTCTCCGGTGTGGCGACGGTGGTGCTCAAGCTCTTCAATCAGGTGCGGCCCGATGTCAGCGTCTTCGGCGAAAAAGACTTCCAGCAGCTCAAGGTGATCGAGCGGATGGTGCGCGATCTTGATCTCGACATTGAGATTGTCGGCGCGCCCATTGTGCGCGAGCGGGACGGGCTCGCCATGTCCTCGCGCAACGCCTATTTGAGCGCGAGCGAGCGGGCGATTGCGCCTGAGCTCTATCGCACCATACGCGAGCTTGCCCAGGAGATCGCCCATGGCGCGGCGATCGATGAGGCCATTGGGGCGGGTCGCAAGCGGCTCTCGGCTCTGGGCTTTGTGGTGGATTATCTCGAGGTGCGCGACAGCGAGAGCCTACGGCCCCTCACGCAGCTGGGGTCGGGCGAAGCCCGCGTCTTTGTTGCCGCCACGCTTGGGCGAACACGGCTCATCGACAATGTCGCGATCGTACGCGAGAGCCAATGATACCCCGACGCGCCAGCGATTCCCCGAAGCGCCAGTGAGGCCCCGACGCCCCACCGCGGCACTTGGCCCCTCAGCTCCTCAAATCTTGATGAGCATGGCGGTGAGATAGAGGAATGCGAATGCAATCGCAAATCCCGAGAGTGAGGCCCGGTCCAAGAGGCCCGAGCGGCCCCCATGATGGCGGTGCATGAAGCCGCCTACCTCGAACAGGACTTGCAGAATGGCGCCGGCACCCACGGCCAGCGCAAGGGCCGCCCACTGCGGCGCGATCACACTGGCACCGAGCCAGATGCCGAGCACCGCCGGCAGGCCGGCAAGCGCTGTCAGCCCGGCAAAGGCCAGGAGCGTGGGGCGCGCCCGCACGAGCGGGGCCGCAATGCCGATGCCTTCGGTGACATTGTGGAGGGTAAAACCGAGCACAAGAAAAGCGCCCAGCCCCGCCGCACCACTGGCGAGCGCGGCGCCGATAGCGAGCCCTTCGCCGAAATTGTGAAGGCCGATGCCGAGCGCCATGAACCCGGCGAGCGTCAGCCCCTCCGGCACCCCGCGTTGGCGGCCGACGGCAATGAGTGCCAACGCCGAGAGCGCGGCAGTGATGATCACCAGCACCGGCCCCTGGAAGGCCCGAGCCGCTTTGCCCGCAAGCTCCAGAGCCTCGATCAGCATATCGACCAGCAGAAACGCCAAAAGCCCCAGGGTGAGCGCCAGAACAAACCGCATGCCGGCACCGGTAAAGCCGCGGATAAGGGGATAGAACATAAGCCCGATGGCAACCGGCAAGACGCCGACGAACAGCCCCACCACGGCCCCCGCCCAGAGCCCGCCGGTCGTGGCCACAGGTGTCGGCAGCGCAACGGCAATCTCATGGGTAAAGGTAAGGCCCGTCGCCGTCAGCAACGTCACCCGATGAGTCTCGCCCAAAACCCATGGATAGGGGATGCGCAGCCAGGCGCCGGCCAATCGCGGCAAGGGCCCGGGTGGCGTCTGCACAAAGTGCCAATAGGCACCGTCCACCTGCACCTGGGCGATCGTTATCGGCGCGCTGCCGCCCGCGCGCACCTTGAGGGCAATGCCGGCATCATCGAGGATCACACGCTCGAATGTGATCTCCTCGACCGGTGGGGCGGCGCTCTGGAACACCCTCAACGGGTCGCTTGCAATAAGCCATAGTGCGGCCAGCGCCAGGACGGCGAGCCCCAAGAGCACCGCGCCCCAGGCAAGCCGCCTCTCGCCCGCCGGCTTAGGCGCCGGGACGGCTTGGCTCGCGCCACATGTTTCGCCGCTCAGGGCGCTACTCAGGGCGCCCGGCGCACTGTCGCCGTGACCGCCGGCGTTGCCGTGGTCGCTGATATCTCTGTCGCTTCTGTCGCCGACACCGCTGGGGTCGACCCGGCCACCATCATTGGGGCGGACCCGACCGCCATGGGCCTGGCGCAAAGCCTGCTCGCTCATGCCGTTGCCTCCACGACCTCGAAAAAGCCCATCCAGCCGAGCTCGGCAAACTCCGACTGATGGGCATGGAACATGTATTTGCCGGTCTCGTGCTCGGCGAACGAGAACTCGATGATGCCGCGCTGACCCTGACACTGCATGATGGTGTCGACGCGCTTGAGCGTCGGCTCGAGCGTTGTGCCGTGATCGTAATAGTCGAAAAAGTTCGCATGCAGATGAAATGAGTTGACCGGATCAAATTCGGTGACATTGACGAGATAGATCCGCACCGGTCGATCGCGGGCAATCCGGATGGGATGCTTCATGTAGTGGTGGGCCACGGTATTGACGGCATAAACCTCGTTCTCGTCATCGAAATTGGTATCGAAGCCGTTCATCACCATGACGAATTCCTGCCAGCGGCGGTTCTCGGGCGTGCCCAAGAGGCGCGACTTGGCAACATCGGCCTGGCCCGGATGGCGCGAAGGATCGGGATCGACGATAAATGCCCCATAGAGCCCCTTGTGGATGTGGCGCTTCAAGGGCAGGGCGTGGCAATGGTAGAGGTGGCAGCCGAAGGGCTCGGCGTCGAACTCGTAGATGAACTCCTCACCGGGACCGATGACGCCCGCGCCGGGCACGCCATCCATGCGGGCATCGTGTATGCCGTGAAAATGCATGGAATGGGGATGCGAGCCGAGGTTGCGAAAGATGATGCGCAAGCGCTCGCCTTCGGTTGCGCGCAAGGTGGGGCCGGGGACGCGGCCGTTGTACGTCC
>WGBL01000045.1 GCA_015494375.1 Hyphomicrobiales bacterium
CCCCTCGATCACCGAGAAGCGCTCCTCGAGCGCCCGGCGCCGATCCTCTGTCGTGGGCAACATGCGCTCGAAGCGCCAGCGCACCTCCCGTATCTGGGCGGTCGTCGCACGGAGGACGATCTGGACGGCCTGCAGGGGGCCAGAGAGCTCGGCCAGAAAAACGCTCTCCTCAAGGCTCGGCTCGATCGCATCGCAGAAAAAGCGCCACGCCTCGCCATTCGGCAACTTGAGGTCAATGCCCCCCGCCACCGGCGCCCGCCTCACGGCGACGCGCGGATGGATGTGGAAATGGATCGCCAAGGCCGCCTCGGCGGGGCCTCGGTTGCCGATGAGGCCACGCGCGCCGATGAGCCGGTCGATGCCGTCGAGGCGATCGCCAAGGGGGCCGAGCCGCAAGGTGCGCTCGTGGGTGAGGCCATAGCGGCCCACATAGCCGTCGTGGAATGCGCGCAGCACCACCGCGCCGTCGTCTTGCTCCTCGCGCCGCACCTCCACCCGACCGGGCCCCGTGATCGCGGGCGTGCCGAATTGCTCCTCGAGGTTAGCGCCGCGCACGAGCCGCGAAGACGACGTGTTGTTGATGGTGAGCGTCGAATGGGCGGCGGTGCCGCGGGCCATTTGCAACCAGCCGCGGTCGGCGGGCCCAGGCGCCCCGCAATTGACGACGAACAAGTGGTGCCCGACACTCATCTCAAAGGAGAGACAGCCCGCATGCGCGCGCGTGCTGAGTGCAAGCGGCGGTGGAGCGCCCCCATCCATCACAAGAACGGTGTTGCGGCGCTGCAAGCGCTCATAGCGCGACTGCGGAGCGGCATGGAGCAGCCCACCCATCTGCTCGTCATAGGCAAGCACGGTCGCCAGGCGGTCCGGCCAAGTGGCGCCCATGCCGTTGAACCGTGCGATGGAGCCGTCGCCAAGGCGCATGTAGCGCAACATCGGGATGGCGCGAGAGATGACGCGGCCGAGCGCCTCGGGAGGCGCGCGGTTACGGGCGACGAAACACTGCTTTAAGGGCAGAAGATCAAGCAAGAGCTCGATCGTCTCGCCTGGGTTGCGGCTGGCGTGCCCGCCGTCTTCCAGAATCTGCTCCTCGAGCTCGGCTCCAAGGCGGCCCGCATACTCGTCAAGAAGGCTCTCCTGGTCGGCGATACACAGGGCGCCATAGGCCGTGGCGATCAGGGTAAGCAGCCGCCCGGCTGGATCGGGGCTATCGTCGCAGGTGTCGACGAGATGAACGAGCATCCGATTGAATTGACGCATGACCGCGTCATAGGCTTTGGCGTCGTCGGGCTCGAGTATGAGATTGGCATGGGCCAGCCACGAGATGAGACGCCGCGCCGCTATCGCCGGCTGCCAGGCCACCCCCGTGGCAAATCGCTGGCGCGCAATCCAGTCTGCAACCAGGGCGCGGGCCATGCGGCGCCCCTTCTCGGGCTCGGGCGCCGCCGCAAGATGGCGCAGCCAGCTGAAGTCGTGAAGCTCTTCCTCCCAGGCTGCGCTTGGCGGCGCAAGATCGAAGGGTGAGCCGCCTTCAAGGGGCGCGACCGCGCCACCAAGGCCCATATAGTCCGCCTCGAGCTCGCCAAGAAAGCTCGGGTCGGTGGTGCGCAAATCCTGGGGAACGAGCAAGAGCTGCTCGCCCGGCGTTGTCTTGCGGCGCCAGCGATAGAGTGCCGAACGCCGGACCATGCCAAGGCTTGCGCGGCGGGCGCGGCCAAGCGTCAGCCTGGCTTGCGCGCGGAGGGACTGCAGCGGTATGGGCACCCTTCACACTCGTCAGACTCGCGACATGCGTTCAATCGCCACGCATTCAATCTTCGTTCCATGAATTGTGATGCGCTCAGTCGGGGACACAATTGGGAACAGTTATAATCCTTTATATTCTTTATTTCTGTTGTCGTCTGCAACCGGCTCAACGCGGCAGGTTGGTGTGCCCCATGAGCGCCTTGTCGATGGCATGCGCCGCCTGCCGTCCCTCGCGGATGGCCCAGACGACGAGGGATTGGCCGCGCCGCATGTCGCCGGCTGCAAACACCTTCTCGCGCGAGGTGCGGTAATCCTGGTCGTTGGCCGCCACTTCGCCGCGTTCTGTCAGTGTCAATCCCAACTCTTCGACAAGACCCTCGTGGACGGGGTGCAAAAAGCCCATGGCGAGCAGCACAAGGTCGGCGCTGAGCTCGAACTCGCTGTCGGGCAGCTCTTTGAAGCTTTCGTCGACCCGCGCGCAAATGAGCCGCTCGACCCGACCATTTCGCCCTTCGAAGCGCTTGGTCATGACGGAGAAATCACGCTTGGCGCCTTCCGCCTGGCTGGTCGAGGTTCTGAGCTTGAGCGGCCAGTGGGGCCAGGTGAGGAGCTTGTTCTCGCGCTCTGGGGGCTTTGGCATGATCTCGAGCTGGGTGACCGACAGCGCCCCTTGGCGAATGGCCGTGCCGATGCAGTCCGAGCCCGTATCGCCGCCACCGATGACGACCACATGCTTGCCATCGGCGAGGATGGGTTCGACATCACCGAGCGGCTCGCCCGCAATGCGCCGGTTCTGCTGTGGCAGATATTCCATGGCGAAATGGATGCCGACGAGATCGCGCCCTGGCACCTCGAGATCACGTGGCACCTCGGAGCCGCAGCATAGCAGAACTGCGTCATGGTCGCGCTCGAGATCGAAGATCGAGACATCGCGCCCGACATGGACCGAGCAATGGAATGTCACGCCTTCGGCCGCCATTTGCGTGGCGCGACGGGCCACCACCTGCTTTTCCATCTTGAAGTCGGGGATGCCATAGCGCAACAGGCCGCCCGGATAGGCGTTCTTTTCATAGACATGGACCTCGTGGCCTGCACGCGCGAGCTGCTGAGCGGCGGCAAGGCCTGCCGGCCCCGAGCCCACGATTGCGACACGCTTGCCCGTCTTCTCGCTCGGCGGTTGGGGCGCGATCCAGGCCTCTTCCCAGGCCTTGTCGGCGATGGCGCATTCGATGGTCTTGATGGAGACCGGCTTGTCCTCGAGGTTGAGGGTGCAGGCCGCCTCGCAGGGCGCCGGGCAGACGCGGCCCGTAATCTCGGGGAAATTGTTGGTTGAGTGGAGATTGCGCGCGGCCGCCTCCCAGTCGCCCAGATAGACGAGGTCGTTCCAGTCGGGGATCTGGTTGTTGATGGGGCAGCCGTCGTGGCAATAGGGGATGCCGCAATCCATGCAGCGCGCGGCCTGGCGCGAAACCTCGGGCTCCGGGAGCGGATTGACGAACTCGCGGAAATGGCGAATGCGATCGCCCGCCGGCGCATAGGTGCGGTCCTGGCGCTCAATTTCCAGAAATCCCGTGATCTTTCCCATCTGGTACCCGATCTCAGTTGCCTGGTGTCAATCGTTCATATGGTGTCAATCGTCCCAAATTGGATGCACAGCCCTTTGATGAGCCGCCCCGCCGACCCATCCCATGTCACTCCATGTCCATGAGCCGACCCGCCGATCCATTCCATGTACACGGCCCATGGTTCCGGCCCTCAAGCCCATCCCGCGAGCCTCACCCCTACGCCGGCTGCTCAAAACCCGACTTACGGCCCCTTCCTGTGAGCCCGGCCCCCAGAGCCATCACGTGCGCCTGGCTGTTCTAATCCAAGCCCCCTCGACTTGAACAGCCTGCAAGAGGTCGCGGGCGCATTCATTAAAGCTCGAAAGCGCGCGGCGCGCCAGCAGCGGGCGTGCGCCATTCACATTCACAAGCATATTCACAAGCACATTCAAAGGATGCGCTCGCCTCGAGCCTCTCGCCGTCTGCGCAGCTCTCGCCACTCTTATTGCTTTCGTCAGCCCCCGGCCACCTCTGCCAAACCTCTCACCCCTATCTCTCGCCGTCCTCGCCCCCTTACTCTCAGGCCGGCCTTGCCATTCGGGGCGCGTTGTCTTAGATATACATAGGGCGCAAAATGTATATCCACGAGGGTCAAACCATGCAAGTCTCCAAATGGGGTAACAGCCTGGCTGTGCGTCTGCCCGCCAAACTGGTGCGCGAGCTCGGCCTCAAGGAAGGCGACCAAATCGAGGTCGTGGCCCGCGATGGGCAGCTCGAGATCGAGAAAAAGCCCGACATCAAGGAGCTGCTAAAGCGGCTTCGCAAATACCGCGGACGCCTGCCCAAGGGCTACAAGTTCAACCGCCTCGATGCACACATGCGAGGGGCCGATGAGCGTGACTGAGGTTTTCCTTGACACCAACATTCTGGTCTATCTGACCGAGATCGGCACGCCGCATGCGGAGGTTTCCGAGCGCCTGGTGGCGGATGGTGCGACGATCAGCGTGCAAGTCTTGAATGAGTTTGCCAATGTCGCCCAGCTCAAGGTCGGGCTTTCGTGGTCCGCCACTCGCGGTTTTATCGATGCTTTTCGCTCCTCTCTCACGATCGTGCCGATTACGATTGTCACACACTTGCGGGGGTTGGAGATCGCGGAACGCTACCGTCTGAATGTCTACGACTCCATGATCCTCGCTGCGGCGGAGCTTGCGGGCTGCCGCAGGCTCTTGAGCGAGGATCTTCATGAGGGGCTCGCCATCGGCACTCTCAGGGTCGAGAACCCCTATGCCGCTTCATAGCCTTCGGCATAGCCTGTGGCGGCGCGATAGCCTTGGCCATCCCCCTGGCGTTTGGGATGCTAGCCGCATCTTGGGGCGTCGGCCGCATCCTGGGCCGCGAACACGACCCCGGCCCGCGCGTCAATCTCAGGCGGGCACCAGGCCGAGCGCGCTCTCGGCGCGGGCGATCCACTCCCGCACCGCAGGCCGCCCCTCGAGGCTGAACCCGCCCTCGTGTGCAACGCGCGTATAGGCAAGAAGCGCAATGTCGGCAATCGTCAAGCCATCTCCGACGAGCCACTTGGCCCCCTTCAGATGGGCCTCCATGGTATCGAGCGCCGCCTCGCCGCGCGCCACCCGCCAAGCCTCGCGCGTCTCCTTGGGCTCTTTCCGGTAGACCATATGGAAGCGGCAGACGGCAATATAGGGCTCGTGGGAGTATTGCTCCCAATAGAGCCAGGCATCGACCTTGGCACGGGCGAAACGGTCTGCCGGAACGAGCGCCGAGCCCGCCGCCAAATAGCCGATAATCGCATTGGATTGCGCCAATGTGCGGCCATCTTCGAGCTCGATCACCGGCACCTGACCAAAGGGGTTCTTGGCAAGGAACGCCTCGCTCCGGCTTTCGCCCTTCATGATGTCGATGGGCACCCACTCGTAAGTGAGCCCGAGTTTGTCGGCCGTCCACTTGACCTTGAGGCAATTGCCCGAGCCGAGGTCTCCATAGATCTTCACAGCTGCTCCTTTGCTGTTGAGGTGATTTCTGAGGTGATGTCGAGGTGATTTTTGAGGTGATGTCTGAGGCGCCTTCGAGGTGATGTCTAAGGTGCTGCCGCGGGGGTGTCGAGTGCTGTCGAGGTGTCGCGGGGCCACCCAACCCGCATTCGCCCCCCCTTGCTCGACGTTTGCTCGACGCTCGACGGTTGGCGCTCTGGCGAGGTGCGCTCGCGCCCCGAGAGGTCTGGCGGCTCGCCTCACCGATGACAATGGCAAAACGACAAGGGTGGAACAATAGCGGAACCGGGAGCCCATGGCATCCCATCACTTATCCCGGTTCCGCCGCAAATTCTTCTGCCGCGAATTCCTCCGCTGGGAACTTTGCTGCAAAGGGGCGCGCACGCCTCGCGCGGCCACCTTCGGCTTGCGTTGCAGGGCGCGACGCCGTGCCAGTGCGGGTGCGCGTCGGCGCCGCAGTCGGGGGCGATAGCCACACTGGCGGGAGCGCACGCGGCGGCGGATATCAGGTGCGTGCGACGCGGCGACAGGAGAGCGTGCCAAATGCTCGAGATCGGGGGCACCGAGCGCCTTCTTCCAGGCGACAATCTCAAAGCCGTAATCGAGCAGCTTGCGGGCGCGGGCGGCGCGCTCGCCGGGGCTTCGGGCGCCGAGCACGACTGCGACAAGGCGCCGTTTCTCGCGCGTTGCACTCACCACGATGTTGTAGCCTGAGGCACAGATGAAGCCGGTTTTCATCCCATCGGCGCCCTCATACGTCCGCAGCATATCGTTATAGGAACGAATGCGCCCTCGCCCGGCACGGAACGACTTGAGCGCAAACAGAGATCGATGCTCGGGAAACTCGCGAATGAGTGCCCGGGCGAGCAGCGCCATGTCGCGCGCCGTGGTCACCTGGCGATCATCGGGCAGGCCATTGGGGTTGACAAAGCGCGTGCGCGTCATCCCGAGGCGCTTGGCGGTCGCATTCATGCGAGCAACGAAGGCCGCAAGCCAACAGCCCTCGCGCGCCGTCTCTGCCGCATCGAGGCGCGCTGCGCCAAGCCCATGGGCCGGCACGACGATGGGCGGTGGCGCGACAGATGTTCGCGACGGCGTTCGGCAGGCCGCCCCGCCACCGTCGACCGATGATGCAGCAAGGCACGCCACGGCGCCCGGTAGTGGCGCCCGTGTGGCCCGTTCGGCCACGACACAGCCCCCCGCCTGTGTATAGCGCACGAGCCCCGCGCCGATGGCCTGGCCGAGCATCACCGCGGCATCGTTCGCTGACTTGACGATGAGCGCCTTGAGCAGTTGCGAGACGGTGGCTTTCGTCTCGATCCCATAGCCCATCTTGGAGGGCTCCTGGCTTTGTGCGTGGGGCGTAGCGGGGATGGCGGCATCGAGCGCGAGGCGCCCTGCGCGCAAGGCCTCGAATGTGAGATAGGCCGTCATTAGTTTGGTGAGCGAGGCCGGGTGCCAAAGTGAGTCGGGCTCCTCGGCATAGATGACCACCCCACTCTCGGCGTCAAAGACGAGCTCGGGTGCAGCGCTTGAGATGGTCGCGCCACAAATGAGCCCGGCAACAATCACAGATGTCCACAGAGACGCCCAAAGTCCCACCCACCGGTGCGCCAACGACCTGAGCCCCGCCAGGGGGAGAGGCAACGGCCACTCAAGGAATGGCCACGCAAGTCGCCGCCGTGTGTGCTCCTTTCGGCCGTCAAGCGCCATCTCAGAAGACCGTGGATTACCTTATCCGCGATTGTAGACAAAGCCGCGACTCAACTAAGCTCGCGGCATGCGGTTGCGCGTCAATACACATCCGGCCGCAACAATGCACGGATTTTTCACCATGGAGCTCCTTTTCTCGCTCGTCCATGCCACCCACGCCAGGGGCACGCACCACAAGCTCGCCCTCGACGCTTTGCGCCGCCTCAAGGGGCCGCAGGCCCGGCGGCTGCGGCGCCTCTTCCTCGCCCATGCCGAGCTCTACCTCGAGGGCGCCAAGGCGCCTGACAAGGAGTTCAAGGACTTCACCAACCATGTCTGTCATGTCCGTGACGGCTATTGGGGGGGCGCGCCCAAGAAGGCGCGCAACTGGTATCGCCACCTCGTGGAGGCCATGGCCGATGGCGACTGGTCGCGCGGGGCCTACGCGGCGGGGGTGCTCAGCCACTATCTGAGCGACCCCCTCATGCCCTTTCATACGGCACAATCGGAGGCCGAAAACAACATTCACCGTGCGGTCGAATGGTCGATCGCCAAGTCCTACGACGCGCTCGTTCGCTCGGCGGCCGAGTCCACCGCGCTGCCTATGATCTCGCTCGGTTATGGAGGCGACTGGCTCGAGGACTATGTGCGTGCGGCCGCAACGCGCGCCAATGCCTACTATGAGAAGCTCATCCTGCACTACGACTTCCATCGGGGCGTGGTCGACCCGCCGGCGGGTCTCGACGCGGTGGCGCAGCGCTTTATCGGTGCGCTCTTGCTTGAAGCCCAGGCGGCCCTTGCGACCGTTCTCGAGCGCGCCCTCGAGGAAGCTGGCGCGACGCTGCCCGAGGTCGGCCTCACCTCCAGAACGTTCATTGCCGGGCTCAAGATTCCGCTCAGGTGGGTGAAGCGGCGCATGGTCGGCGCGCGCGAGCGGCGGCTTGTGGAGGCCATCTATGACGAGCTGCAGGCGACAGGTACGCTCGAGCGCAACCTGCCAGAGGACGAGCGGGCGGTGCGCGAGGCCTATGCCCGCGAGGTGCTCGGCGCTCCCGCGCAACGGGCCCCCGCGGCTAGAACGGCGGCGGGCAGCCACATCCCTTACGGCTACGGG
>WGBL01000046.1 GCA_015494375.1 Hyphomicrobiales bacterium
GATAATCACCCAATCCTCGCCGACCGAATCGAGCCGTCCGCGCAATTTGCCAATCATGTCCGCCTCGGCCCCATCCGCCTCGGCACCATCCGCCTCGGCCCCATCCAGCTGGGCCCCATCCAGATTGTCCAGATTGAGATCGCAGCAAAGCGCAAAGAGCTTCGCAGGGCTTTCGGGGCTTTATGGGGCCTTATCGGCCAACGGTAAAGACTTGACCATTGAGCCGCGCATTGCCGCCCGCCAGCATGAGCGCGATGCCCGCTATCTCCTCGAGCGCACGATCGCTCCCGGCCTCCTCGGCGACAACGGCATAAACATGCACGCCCTTATCTTCCCATGCCCGCGCCATGGCGGCTGTCAGCGTGGCGACGGCATGGCGCAACAAGCTCCCGACGGCGCCCCCAAACGCCTCACCATCGAGCGTTGCAACATGGGCGATAACGCCCTGCCGGCCCTTGCGGTGCATCTGCTCGGCCGCCACCTCGGCAAGGTCGGTTTGTGTTCTGAGGGCGCCCGCGAGCCGCTCCTCGCATGCCTCGCATGTGAGCAGCTCATTGAGCTTGAGGGCGCTGAAATCGAAGAGATTGACCACGACCTCGATGCCGTCGAAGGCGCGCGCTGCGGCTGCCGCCAACTGCCCCGCATCGGCGCTGTCACTGAGCGCGCAGCCGAAAACGCGCACGCTCTCGGCCTCCTCGCGCACCTCCTCGGCCAGCTGGGCGGCGGCCCCGCGGTCGGCCGACTGGAGCACGAGCCGGCAGCCATGGGCCGCAAAAGCATGCGCAATCACGGCTCCCGCACCATGAGTCGCGTTGCTTATCAGAATGCGACGACCGGCGATATCGGGATAGACCTGGCGGGCGGGTGTTCTGGGGCGGAATGCAACCACTCTCGACATGACAACCTGGCACCTTTGGGCAAGCAGACGGGAGACAGAAAACTGCCCTCGAACCGGTAAATCAACCCTTAAACGATTCGTAGGCGCAATTGCGGCGGAGGGTGATGTTTGGAAAACGCAGTCAATTCTGCGCTCGGGGAAAAAACTGAGGAAATCTCCATAAACGGCGTTGCTTTCGCCAAGCACAGAACAAACCCTCATCGTGTCGTGTTTTGACTGATTCGGGGGTGGCATGAGAAAATCGGCCGATAGGAACGCGCGCGCAAAAAAGCCCGGCCCCGCCCGGCACGCAAAGCGCGAGGGGCGCAAGCGGCTGGGGCGGGAGCTGGCCGCCATCATCGCGATGGCTGCGATCTCGGTGGCGACTGGTTATGTGCTGCTTTCTCGATCGCTTGCGGGCCCACTGGGGGCTGTTGCGGCAACGCTTGTGCTTTTTGCGCTCCTCCTTCTTTTTCGTCTTTCGGCAAACACCATTGCCTCGGTGGGCCGGCTCGGCGGCCGCGTGAGCCGGCTCGAGAGCGCGCTTGGGCTCGAGGAAGATGGGCTGGAGAAAAAGGAGGACGGCGGGCCCAAGGGAGAGGGGACATCCCATTCGAGCCGGCCGCAGCGCGGGCCGGTGCGTGATCCGCGGCGCGAGGGATCGACGACAGATGCCTCGCCTGCGCTTGCGTCGCGAAAGAGCCCTTCGCCCGGTGGCGCATCATCGGAACGCGAATTAGCTCAGGGACAGATATTGGTTGGCGGAGCGCAATTGACAGCTGATCATCACCCGCCAGGGTCGCCGCGCAATCCCCACTCCGATGGCGAACGCGATGGTGAGGATGGAGGTGGCACCGCTGCGACATCGCCTTCAGGCGGCGCAAAGGCGGGCGGCGCAAAGGGCACAGCAGCAAACCGGCCAGCGGCGCCAAGTGGGGCAACCGCTCGCGCTGGAGGCGCGGTCCAATCTGCCCAATCGGTGCAATCTGCCCAATCCGCCCAATCCGCCCGTTCTGCACAGTCGACCGCAAAAGGCGATGCAAACGCCGGAGTGGAACCGAGCCGGGTCGAGCCCGACACCGTGGATGGTCTCGTTCGTCAGTTGGCCAAGGAGCTCGGCGCCATCCGCCCCGGAGAGCTTGCGGGCATGGCGCCGCCGCGAACGGCGCTCGGCGAGTCCCCGCGGGCGGCTGTCTGTGCGGCCAGGAAGAGTGCCCGGGCGACGCCGGGGGTGAATGTCGAGGGAGCGGCTCCCAAGGCCACCGCTAAAAAGGCCACCGCCAAAGCAGATGATGCAGCAAAAGATGCAGCAAAAGCAGATATTTTGCGCGGCGACCAAATCGAGATCGCCGCACGTGGCGGGCATATCGATCTCAATTTGCAGCCCATCCTCGAGCTGGCCGAGCGCAAGGTTTGCCATTTCGAGGTGCTCGCCTTTTTGCGCACCGGCGACGATGCGCTCATTGCGCCGCGGGAGTACCGCGCCGAGGCGGAGCGACGCAATGTGCTTTCGTTGATCGATCGCGCCCTTCTGAGCGAGGCGACAATCATGCTGCACAAGCTCGCGCAAAGCGGGGAGGCGCACACCCTCTTTTGCGGCCTTTCCCAGGCCTCGATGTCCGAGCCCGGGTTCTTGAGCGCCTTCCTCCACTTCATGAAAGGCTACAAGAATGTCGTGAAGCACCTGGTTCTGGAGATCGAGGAAGCCTCGCTCGATGGCGGCAATGGGCAGAACCTCGAGGAGCTGGCGACGCTGCGCCGCCTGGGCTTCCGTTTGTCACTGGCCAGGGTTTCTGATCCCCTGTCGGCACTCGAACGACTTGCGGGGCTTGGCTTCAACTTCATAAAGGTTGATGCCGAGGCGCTTGCGGCACTCGCCGGCGCCGAGCAAGAGCGGACGCGGGGTGCTGCTGCGTTCGTCGCCAAGGCGCGGGCTCAATCGCTCGAGGTCATCATAGAAGGCATTGACAGCGATGAGGCGCTTGAGCTGGCCCTTGCAAGCACGGCGCACTTTGGCCAGGGTAATGTGTTTGCAGAGCCCCAGCCGGTGCTCGCGGCCAAGGAAGGGCGCTTGGGCTTTGGCACCCGCGCCGCCTGAGACCTGACGACCGCGGCCTTATCGCCGATGCTTCCACTTGTCGGTGATGCTTCGACCTGGCCGCCCTCACTTTGCTGCGCCCTGCCCCACAACGGAGTGCTTGATCGGGTGCGGCAACTCGCCTAATCGGGCCCCATGACAGCGACACCATCGACACCGCGGGCGCCTCGAGCCGAGATCGCCATACTCCAGTCGGTTCGTGATCTTGCGCCACACTATGATCTCTGGCTTTGCGACGTCTGGGGCGTGATCCATAACGGCGAAGCAGCTTTTGGCGCCGCCGCAGAGGCCTGCGCCCGATTTCGCAACGGAGGCGGTGTTGTCATCCTGGTAACCAATGCGCCCAGACCGGCGGCCTCGGTTGCGGCGCAGATTGCCGCACTTGGCGTGACCGCTGACTGTTACGATGCCATCGTCTCGTCGGGCGACGTCACCCGTCATCTGATTGCGCGGCTCGGGGGACGGCCCGCCTATCACCTGGGGCCCGAACGCGATCGGCCGATCTTCGAAGGGCTCGAGGTGGATCTTGTCCCGCCCGAGAAAGCGGAGGTCGTGATCAATACGGGCCTCCTTGACGATGTGACGGAAACGCCCGACGACTACGCCCCACTTCTGGCGCGCCTGGCCGCACGCCGCCTGCCCATGATCTGCGCCAATCCCGATCGCCAGGTCGAGCGCGGCAGCCAGCTCGTCTATTGCGCCGGTGCGCTCGCCGAGCGCTATGAGCAATTGGGAGGCGCTGTCACCTATGCCGGCAAGCCGTATCCCGCAATCTATGAGCTTTGTCTGGCGCGCGCAGCGGAACTCCGAGGCGCGCCCGTTCGCAAAAGGCGGGTGCTCGCAATCGGCGACGGCCTTGCCACCGACATGCGCGGGGCGGCCGACTTCGGGCTCGATGCGCTTTTTGTCCGCAGCGGCGTTCATGTGGGCGCCGAGCGTCCGCTCGATCGGGAATTGCTTGAGGCGCTCTTTGCCGGCGCGCACGCGCGCCCGATCGCGGCCATCGAGAGGCTCGTCTGGTAAGCGGCTATTTTGATTGGCCGCGGCGTGAATTTAGGGCGGTGGGAGCGCGGGTTTGTGCCGAGCGGGCATCGATTGTCACGCGCTTGTCGGTGGTGACCGCTCAGCCTCAATGCTGATGACTGAGAGAGAAATAGATCG
>WGBL01000047.1 GCA_015494375.1 Hyphomicrobiales bacterium
GCCTTGCGATGCCCATGCCGGACCTCGCGTGCCGGCGCCGTGTCGCCGCCATGCATTGTCAGCCGCATGTTCAGGCCAGCCGCAGTTCCGGCCGCGCGCCCAGGGCGTTGCCAACGTTGGCATCGTTGGCATCGTTGGCATCGTTGGCATCGTAAGCCCAGGGCGGGGGCGAATCTAGTGCCAGTGGGCACGCGAAGCGGGGGCCAATCGTCGGCGCCTCTGGCAGCGGTGCCGGTCCCTCGCAATGGGAGCTGCGGGTTGTGGGCGGCAGGTCCTGCCCAGCGGCTGCAACGTGGAGCTGTTCCCCTAAGCGCCCACTGAGGGCCGTTGCGCTGTTAACGCCAGCCACTTCGGCGCGCGAGAGATACTATCGTTGCGGTTGACATGGGCGATGAGCCGTGCCCGAAATCCTTTCGCGGCACAAGGCTTGCGCGCCTGCGTCTTCCATCCCGGATGGCTCAGGAGGTCGCGCCGAGGGCGTAGGAGTGTCGGGCGCGACCGTATCGAGAGGCCTTTGTCGAGAGGCCTGTGCCAACGTGCAAGAGAGGCTTGTGCCAGCGCGCAAGATAGGCTCGTACCGACGCGCAAGATCGAGGAGCTCTGTTCCTTGCCAAAGGACGTGCAGACGGTGACCATCAAGTCCGGCGAGAGCGACAAGACCCGCGAGATTAACGATCTCAACGATCGCAACGAGCGCGGCGAGGGCGCGGCGAGCGGGGCGCTCGACACCGTGCCCAAGCTGCTGCTTCACAATGCACGCGCACTCTCCGGGCGCACGGCCATGCGCGAGAAGGATCTCGGCATCTGGCAGACCTGGAGCTGGAAAGACGTCGAGCGCGAGGTTTTTCTTTTTGCACTCGGGCTCGATCGCCTGGGGCTCGGGCCGGGCGATACGGTGGCCATCATCGGCGACAATCGCCCGCGCCTCTATTGGACCTTTGTCGCCGCACAGAGCCTTGGCGCCATACCGGTGCCAATCTATCAGGATTCGGTCGCCAAGGAGATGGCCTTTGTGCTCGCCCACGCCGAAGTTAAATTCGCCGTCGTCGAGGATCAGGAGCAGGTCGACAAGCTGCTCTCGATCGCCGATGAGCTGCCCGCGCTCAAGGAGATCATCTACGACGATCCGCGTGGGCTCAAGGACTATGACCACACGCATCTGCACAGTTTCGAGCATGTCCAGCAGACGGGCGCCCAGCTCTCGCGTGACGATGCCAACCTCTATCGCTGGTGGCGCGAGCGGATCGCGGCCGGCAAGGGCAGCGACACGAGCGTCATCCTCTATACCTCGGGCACGACCGGCAACCCGAAAGGCGTTGTGCTGAGCCACGACAACATCGTGATCTCGGCCCGGAACGGCAACAAGTTCGACAATCTGGGCCCTGATGAAGAGATGATCGCCTATCTGCCCATGGCCTGGGTGGGCGATCATATCTTCTCCTATGGCCAGTCGTACACGGCCGGCTTTTGCGTCTCGTGTCCCGAGAGCCCCGAGACCGCCCAGGAGGACCGCCGCGAGATCGGGCCCACCTATTTCTTCGCCCCGCCGCGGGTGTTTGAGAACATGCTGACGGCGATCACCGTGCGCATGGAGGATGCCGGCCGGCTCAAGCGCAAGATGTTCGACTATTTCATGGCGGTCGCGCGCCGCGTCGGCGAGGACATACTCGACGGCAAGCCGGTGCCCTTCGGCGAGCGGCTGCGCTATTGGCTTGGCAATCTGCTCGTCTATGCGCCTCTGCGCAACCGCATGGGCTTTACCCGGCTGCGAGTCGCCTACACGGCGGGCGAGGCCATAGGGCCTGAGATATTCCGCTTTTATCGCTCGCTCGGAATCAACTTGAAGCAGCTCTACGGCATGACCGAGGCGAGCGTCTATATCACCATCCAGCCCGACGGTGAGATTTACCCCGACACCGTGGGCGTGCCGGGACCTGGTGTCGAGATTCGCATCGCCGAGAATGGCGAGGTGCTTTTTCGTTCGCCAGGCGTCTTTCAGGAGTACTTCAAGAATCCAGAGGCTACGCGCGAGACCAAGACGCCCGACGGCTGGGTGCACACAGGCGATGCCGGGCTCATCGACAGCCGCGGCCATCTCAAGATCATCGACCGCGCCAAGGACGTCGGGCGGCTCCGCAACGGTGCGCTCTTTGCGCCCAAATACATTGAGAACAAGCTCAAGTTCTATCCCAACATCAAGGAGGCGGTGGCATTCGGCGACGGCCGCGACTATTGCACGGTCATGCTCAACATCGACCTCGTCGCTGTCGGCAACTGGGCCGAGCGCAACAACATCGCCTATGCGAGTTATCAGGAGCTCGCGGCCCACCCGGAAGTCTATGCCATGCTCGAGCGCCATGTGGACGAGGTCAATCGCAGCCTGGCGGGTGAGGAGAACATGGCCGCCTCGCAGATCCGGCGCTTTCTCATATTGCATAAGGAGCTCGACGCCGACGACGGCGAGCTCACGCGCACCCAGAAGGTGCGGCGGCGCTTTATCGCCGAGCGCTATGCGCCGCTCATCGAGGCACTCTATGACGGCTCGACGCACTGCCGCATCGCCACCGAGGTCACGTTCGAGGACGGGCGCAAGGGCATCATCGAAGGTGACGTGCGCATTGTCGATATGCAAGTCTATCCGGTGGCGGAATTCAAACAGGCGGCCGAATGAGGCGGCAGGTGCCAAGGGGGTGCGAAGTCGGCACGGCGTGGGCCGTTGTTGAAGAAGAGCAGGAGCAGGGCTCGAATGGCAGGAATGGCGAGCCTGGCGGAGACGGCGAGGACGTGATGGCCGAGGCAGTCGTCATCGAGAGCGACAGCGGTGTGGCGGAGCGCGGTTCGGATGCGGGTTCGCGTTCGCAGGCGGGCCAGGCGCCTGAGGCGGGCGAGCGCGCTGCCGCCGGGCGCGAGGTGCTGCTTGGCATCGAAAACGTCTCGCTCTCATTCGGTGGCCTCAAGGCCATCCGCAATGTGAGCTTTGACATCAGGAAGGGCGAAATCCGCGCCATCATCGGCCCCAACGGCGCGGGCAAAACCTCGATGCTCAATGTCATCAACGGTTTCTATCACCCCCAGGAGGGCACCATCACCTACAAGGGCCGCTCGCGGCGCAAGATGCGCCCCTATATCGCGGCCAGCCAGGGCATCGCCCGCACCTTCCAGAATGTCGCGCTGTTCAAGGGCATGACGACGCTCGACAACATTATGAGCGGACGCACGCTCAAGATGCGGCGCGGGCTCTTATGGCAGGCGCTCTATGTCGGCCCCGCTCGGCGCGAGGAGCTGGCCCACCGCCGCCGTGTCGAGGAGATCATCGATTTCCTCGAGATCGAGCATATTCGCAAGACGCCCGTGGGACGGCTGCCCTATGGCCTGCAAAAGCGCGTCGAGCTCGGCCGCGCGCTCGCCATGGAGCCGGAGTTGCTGCTGCTTGATGAGCCGATGGCGGGGATGAACCTCGAAGAAAAGGAGGACATGAGCCGCTTCATCATCGATGTCAACGAGCAATTCGGCACCACCATCGCGCTGATTGAGCACGACATGGGGGTGGTGATGGATCTGTCGGACCGTGTGGTGGTGCTTGATCATGGCGAGCTCATTGCCGACGGCAAGCCCGCCGAGATTCAATCGGACCCGCGGGTGATCAACGCCTATCTGGGCGTTGCCGATGATTGAGTGCGCCGGAGCCGGAGCCGGTCGGAAGCGGCTGGAGTTTAAGAGGGCGCCGCAGGCTCAGGCATCGCGCGGTCGCGATTCGACCACAATTGCGCGCGCAGAGGAGCGCTGAACGACCCATGCTGTTCTTTGTCGAGGTCGTGATTTCAGGACTGACCGCCGGCGTCATGTATGCGCTGGTGGCGCTCGGCTTTGTCCTCATTTTCAAGGCCTCGGGCGTCTTCAATTTCGCTCAGGGCGTGCTGGCGCTCTTTGCCGGGCTTACGCTCCATGGCCTGCTTACGGGCACCGTGCCGTTCGTTCACACCGTCAACCCGGCCTGGGCGATGCCCGCCTGGCTCGCCATCCTGACGACAATCGCCATCATGATCCTTCTGGCCATTGTCTGGGAGCGGCTGGTCCTCGCCAACCTCGTCAACCAGGAGCACATTATCCTTTTCATGGCGACGCTCGGGCTCGCCTACGTGCTCGAGGGTGCGGGCGACATCATCTGGGGCTCCGACGTCAAGGTTCTCGATCTCGGCCTGCCACAAGGCGCGAGCGACTACTTCCTCGACACCTTCAATCTCTATGTCGAGAAGCTCGAGCTTTTCGCCGCCGCCACGGCGGGAGTGCTCGTGGTGGTGCTGGCGCTCTTTTTCAACAAGACGCGCATCGGCCGCGCATTGCGTGCGGTTGCCGACGATCATCAGGCGGCGCTTTCGGTCGGCATCTCGCTGCGCACCATCTGGGTGATCGTCTGGTCGGTCGCCGGTATCGTGGCGCTTGTCGCCGGCATCATGTGGGGGGCGAAATCGGGCATCCAGTTCTCGCTTTCGCTCATCGCGCTCAAGGCCCTGCCGGTGCTCATTCTCGGCGGCTTCACATCGATCCCGGGCGCCATCGTCGGCGGGCTTATCATCGGCGTCGGCGAGAAGATCGCCGAGGTCTACATGGGCCCCTATGTGGGCGGTGCGATCGAGAACTGGTTCGCCTATATGCTGGCGCTCGTTTTCCTGCTCTTCCGCCCCCAGGGGCTCTTTGGCGAGAAGATCATCGAGCGGGTCTAGCGAGTACGAGACAGGTTGCGTGCTGATCGGCCGTAGGGAGGCGTTGGCGTGTTCTACAGGGAAGCAGGCGAGTTCAAGACGAGCTATGCGGCCGACCAGGCCATTTTCCCGATCCCGCAGGATCGTTGGTTCGTGCTCGGGCTCGTGGGCGTTGCTTTTCTCGTCCTGCCATGGATCGTCAACGACTATTGGACAAACTCCATACTGTTGCCGTTTCTCGTCTATGCGCTCGCTGCCATCGGGCTCAATATCCTCACGGGCTATTGCGGCCAGCTCTCGCTCGGTACCGGCGCCTTTCTCGCCGTTGGCGGATATTCGTTCTACAAGCTCACCACCGCCTTTCCGGACCTCAACATTCTGCTCGCCATGATGCTTTCAGGCGGGATTACGGCCGGGGTCGGCATGCTGTTCGGCCTGCCCTCCCTCCGCATCAAGGGCTTTTATCTGGCGGTCGCCACGCTGGCCGCCCAGTTCTTCATCATCTGGCTGTTCTACAAGGTGCCGTGGTTTTACAATTACAACGCCACCGGCCAGATCACGGTGCCGCCGCGCGAGTTCCTCGGTGTTCTCATCACGGGCCCAGAGGGTGTCAACTGGGCCAAGTATCTCTATACGCTCACCATCGTTGCGGTGATGGCGCTCGTTGCCAAGAACCTCGCTCGCAGCGCCGTCGGCCGCTCGTGGATGGCCATTCGCGACATGGACATCGCCGCCGAGCTCATCGGCATCCGGCCGCTTCAGGCCAAGCTCTCGGCCTTCGGCGTGAGCTCGTTCTATATCGGGGTTGCCGGGGCGCTCATGTTCGCGGTTTATCTGGGGGCCGCCGAATCGGGCGAGACGTTCGGCATCCAGCAGTCCTTCGACGTCTTGTTCATGATCATCATCGGCGGACTTGGCACCATTCTCGGCTCTTTTCTCGGCGCCGGCTTCCTGGTGCTCTTGCCCATCGCGCTCGAGTTGGTGCTGGTTGAAGGGCTGGGCATGCACACGGGCTTTGCCGAGCAGGTGAAATTCATTTTGCTCGGCTCACTCATCATCTTTTTTCTGATTGTCGAACCCCATGGCCTCGCCCGATTGTGGCAGATCGGAAAGGAGAAGCTTCGCCTCTGGCCCTTCCCACACTGATCCGCAATCAACAGGAGCCCACGTGGAGCGCAATTGGACCCAGAGCGCAATTGAGCGTTGAGAGCGCAATCGGACATCGAGAACGATATGAGGTTAAGCACAACCAATCATCTCGATCGTACACAACACAAAGGAGGAAACCCGACATGGCAATAAGCAGATGGTTGACGGGGCTTGCTGCGGGGATTGTCGCGGCAACGCTCGGAGCGGGCACACTCGCAGCCTATGAGCTCACCATCCCGTTTTTCAGCTACCGTACCGGGCCCTATGCGCCTAATGGCATTCCCGTTGCCAATGGCTGGCACGACTATTTCACGCTGCTCAACGAGCGTGATGGTGGGATCAACGGCGTCAAGGTCAATGTCGTGGAGTGCGAGACCGGCTACAACACCAAGAAGGGTGTCGAGTGTTACGAGAAGGTGAAGAACCGCGGCGAGTCGGGCGCGCTGATCATTCAGCCCCTCTCGACCGGAATCACCTATCAACTCATCCCCAAGGCGTCTGTCGACAAGATCCCGATCCATTCCATGGGCTATGGCCGCACCTCGGCCGCCAACGGGCGGGTCTTTAAGTGGGTGTTCAATTTCCCCGCGACCTACTGGAGCCAGGCCTCGGCCCTCATCAAATATATCGGTGATCGCGAAGGCGGGATGGCCAACCTCAAGGGCAAAAAGATTTATCTCGTCTATCACAACTCGGCCTATGGCAAGGAGCCGATCCGGACACTCGAGGCACTCTCCAAGAAGCATGGTTTCGTTTTCAAGGGATTGCCCGTGGATCATCCGGGCCAGGAGCAAAAGGCCACCTGGCTGCAGATCCGTCGCGAAAGGCCCGATTGGGTGCTCATGTGGGGCTGGGGCGTGATGAACCAGGTCGCCATCAAGGAGGCGGCCTCCATTCGCTTCCCGATGGATCGCTTTATCGGCGTCTGGTGGTCGGGCTCTGAAAACGACGTCAAGCCCGCCGGTGCCGCCGCCAAGGGTTATCTGTCGGGCACTTTTCATCAGCCGGGTGCCGACTTCCCGGTCCACAAGGACATCCTCAAGTATGTCTATGATCGGGGCAAGGCGATCGATCCGAGCTTCCGCCCGCGCGTTGGGGAGGTGCTTTACAATCGTGGCCTCGTCGGCGCCATGTGGGCCGCCGAAGCCATTCGTAAAGCCATGGAGATCCATGGCACCAAGAAAGTGCGTGGTGAGCATGTCCGTGATGGTCTCGAGGCGCTCGAGGTGGACGAGGCCCGCCTGAAGGAACTCGGCTTCGGTGGCTTTACGGTGCCGATCAAGATCACTTGCGCCAACCACGAAGGGCCGGGCCTTGTCGCCGTACAGCAGTGGGACGGCAAGCAATGGAAGATCGTCTCCAAGTTCTACGAGCCCGACCGCGAGATCGTGGATGCCCTGATCAAGGAGGACTCGGAGAAATACGCCAAGGAAAACAACATCACACCGCGCGATTGCAAGTAGCGTCATGACGATGGATCAGGCAATCCACGAAAGAGAGAGCCAGATGGAGGTGGCGGCGGCACCGTCGCCACCTCCCATTCTTGCCGTCAACAACATCGAGGTCATCTACGATCATGTCATTCTCGTCCTCAAGGGCGTCTCGCTCGAGGTGCCAAAGGGCGGGATCGTGGCGCTGCTCGGCGCCAATGGGGCCGGCAAGACCACCACGCTCAAAGCAATCTCCAATCTGCTTTCGGCCGAGCGCGGCGAGGTGACCAAGGGCTCGATCCTTTTTGAAGGCCATGAGGTGCAGGCCTCGAGTCCCGACGATCTGGTGCGGCGCGGCTGCATTCAAGTGATGGAGGGCCGGCACTGCTTTGAGCATCTCACAATCGAGGAGAATCTGCTCACGGGCGCCTACACCCGGCGCGACGGCGCGGCCGCCATCCGCCGCGACCTCGAGATGGTCTATGGCTATTTCCCGCGTCTCAAAGAGCGGCGCAGCGCACTTGCGGGCTACACCTCGGGCGGCGAGCAGCAAATGTGCGCGATCGGCCGGGCGCTCATGTCGCGGCCCAAGATGATGCTCCTCGACGAACCTTCGATGGGGCTGGCGCCACAACTCGTGGCCGAGATTTTCGAAATCGTTGCGCGCCTCAACGAGGAGCAGGGCGTGAGCGTGCTTCTCGCCGAGCAGAACACCAACGCCGCCCTCAAGCTTGCCAGATACGGATACATTCTCGAGAACGGTCGCATTGTGCTGGACGGCACGGCCGAGGAGCTGCGCGAGAACGAGGATGTGCGCGAGTTCTATCTCGGCATCTCCTCAGGCGACCGCCGCTCGTTCCGCGACGTCAAGCACTACAAGCGCCGCAAGCGCTGGCTGGCTTAACCGGAAACCGGAAACCAGAAATCAGAAGCCAGAAATCAGAAGCCGGAAACCAAGCTGGATCACACCAGCGTTTGCGTCTGGCCTCTCCTTCCTATTGCTGGTTGCCGGCTTCTCTCTTGTCTCTTGCGGCCGCGAGCTTCTGGCATCTCGCAAAAGAGGCGTCCGAGGCGTCAGAGGGCTCAGAGCACACTGCCGAAGCCTGGATCGACACTGTCGGGCGGGGGTGTCAGCCCAGCCAGGCGGCAACCCTGGGCGATGGGGCCGCCGGGGAAGATTTCATAGAGGTGCTTGATGCCACCGACCTCGGAAAAGCGTGCCTCGAGGGCGTCGTGAAGAAGACGGATGCGGGGCGTCTTCTCGTCCGTATAGCAGCCCTGCAAGACCCGCACGACCTCCCAGTGCTCGTCGGTGAGCGCAAGCCCCTCCTTTTCGGCCAACGCCTCGGCCTCCTGTTTGCTCCAGCCTTCGGGCGCGTGTGGAAAACCTTCGGCCGCGGGATCGCCCGCACCAGGATGCAAAATCTCGTGCATGGTCTTGGCCGTCACAGTCACCTCCCTTGCTGCTTCTGCACTCTGGACGACACCAGAGCAAACCAGTAACCGCCTGAGATTGCAAGATTGGTGCTTCCCGGAGTGGTGCTGCGCCGGATTTGCAGCAAGCTGGCGAGGCCCGGCAGAACCCGGGCAGAAAGAGCGCCAGGAAGAGGGGCATAGCAAAAAAGGATCGGGGCACGTGTCCCCGATCCACCGATCCATCGGTTTGGATCGCCACTCCGCCACTCGACGTTTCGATCTTTCTTTCTATTGTCGCCTATTGTCGCCTATTGTTGCCTATTGTTGCCTATTGTTGCCGCGTGGTCATCACAGCAGGGCTCATGAGCTCGGCCCCTCGTCAAAGGCCACCTCATCGACGAGCTCGGATGCCGCCTTGCGCAATTCGGCAATCGTCTTGAGGGGGAGCGGGTCCGCCTTGAGCGTGCCCCAGCTCTCAACGAGCTCCGACGCGGCCACGCCCTCTCGCACCGGATACTCGTGGTTGACCGAGGCGTAGATCTCTTGGGCCCTCTTCGAGGTCAGGAACTCAATCAGCTTGATGCCGTTGGTCCGGTTGGGCGCATGCCTGGCCAGAATGGCGCCCGAGACATTGACGTGGGTGCCGCGCCCCTGGGCGTTGGGAAACAGTATCTTGACGGCAGCGGCCCACTTCTTCTGCTCGGGCTTTCTGTCATTCAGCATCATCTTGGCCATGTAATAGGTGTTGCCGATGGCGAGATCGCATTCGCCCGAATAGACGCCCTTCACCTGGGCGCGATCATTGCCCGAGGGCTTGCGTGCCAGGTTCGCCTTGAGCCCCTTGAGCCAGGCCTTGGCCTTCTCCTTGCCGTGATGGGCGATCATCGCGGCAAAGAGTGCGATGTTGTAGACATGCTGGCCCGAGCGAATGCAAATCTTGCCGCGCCACTTGGGGTCGGCCAGCTCCTCGTAGGTGATGGTGTTTTGCTTGACCCGCTCCTTTGAGGCATAGACCACGCGGGCACGGCGGCTGAGGCCAAACCAGTGCCCTTCCGGATCGCGATAGGCCGGCGGAATGTTGGCCTCGAGCACGGGCGAGCTGACGGCTTGCGAGACACCGCGCCGGACCGCGCCTGTCAAGCGGCCGATATCGACGGTCAAAAGCACATCGGCCGGGCTGTTGGCGCCTTCTGCGGCCATGCGTTCGATGAGCCCCTTTTTGGCGAAGACGATATTGACCCGAATGCCGGTCTCTTTGCTAAAGGCGTCGAGCAGCGGCTTGATCAATGAGGGCTGGCGATAGGAATAGACATTGACCTCGCCGCCAGCGGCCATGGCGCCTCGGCTCGAGTGCTGGAGTGCCAGAGTTCCAGCGGCCACCACAAGGGTGGCCATGGCGATCGCTCCGACGATCAATGGTCGCGTCGTGCGGGCCGTGCCGCGCCGCGTTGTGTCCTTTGTCATGTCTCTGCTCCCAATACATCGGGGTTCAAGGCCCCGCAATCGGTTTGCCGAAACCCGGCTCATCCAGGCCTCGAGGATTTCGCCTAACGTAGGATTGAGGGCGCTGTCAATTCCTGACTTCTCAGGTCGGAATTATCCTTTTGCCCAAATTAACAATGAGTTAGAATGATTCTAAACAAAGTGTTGGCGTGCCTGACTGGAGATTTTAGCCACAGTTCAAGGCCTTTCGGTACAGGGCAAAGGGGAGACGACAAGCAGAATCGCTCCCGCCAGCTGCGGCTCGCGACACGGCGTCGCAGGATTTGGCGGGACGAATGCCAAGGTACCGCGCCGCGTCTCAGCTGGCGGGAGCTGGCGGGAGCTGGCGGCAGCTGGCGGCGCCCTTTTGTGATGGCAGCTCAATTTGATGGCACCCTAACGGCAATCCAGCGCCACCCGCCGTGCGCCGGCTTCAGGCTCTCGCCTTGGCAAACGCCCTTGCGGACCCTATCTTGCAAGGCAGAGGGAAGAGGAGAGGAGTGTGCCCGCTGTCATTGATACTTTCCCATTCGTGATAAGGTCTGAGTTGCCCCATTCGTGATAAGGTTCGAATCGAGACCGAGTCGAGACTGAATCGAGAGGCAGCGGACGGCCGAGGGATACGCCTGTTGGAACTCGCGAGAGGTCCGAATCGAGACCCAATCGAGATGTAAGGGACCCGCATGAACGCTAATTTCCGGAATTTCGCCATCTGGGTGATCATCGCCCTGCTCTTGATCGCCCTGTTCAATCTGTTCCAGAACTCGAGCCAGCGCGGCCGGGCGAGCGAGATCAGCTATTCGCAGCTCCTGGTCGAGGTCGAGAACGGCAACATCAAGGATGCCGTAATTTCGGGCAATCGCATCACCGGCCGCTATGCCAATGGCGCCACCTATCAGACCTATGCTCCCGACGATCCCAAGTTGGTCGAGCGGCTGATTGCCAAAGGCGTGCGGATCGAGGCGCGGCCCTCCGAGGAGGAGGGGGTGACGCTTGTCAGCGTGCTCGTCTCCTGGTTCCCGATGCTGCTCCTGATTGCGGTCTGGATTTTCTTCATGCGGCAGATGCAGTCGGGCGGCGGCCGCGCCATGGGCTTTGGCAAATCGAAGGCCAAGCTCCTCAACGAGAGCCATGGCCGGGTGACGTTTGACGATGTCGCCGGCGTCGATGAGGCCAAGGAGGAGCTTCAGGAGATCGTCGAGTTTCTGCGCGACCCGCAAAAGTTTCAGCGCCTCGGCGGCCGTATCCCGCGCGGCGCCTTGTTGGTGGGCCCGCCCGGCACCGGCAAGACGCTGCTTGCACGCGCCATTGCGGGCGAGGCCAATGTGCCGTTCTTCACCATCTCGGGCTCCGATTTTGTCGAGATGTTCGTGGGCGTCGGCGCCAGCCGCGTGCGCGACATGTTCGAGCAGGCCAAGAAGAATGCCCCGTGCATTATTTTCATCGACGAGATCGACGCCGTCGGCCGCCATCGCGGCGCGGGGCTCGGCGGCGGCAACGACGAGCGCGAGCAGACGCTCAACCAGCTGCTCGTCGAGATGGATGGCTTTGAGGCCAACGAGGGCGTGATACTCATCGCCGCGACCAACCGGCCCGACGTGCTCGATCCGGCGCTGTTGCGCCCCGGCCGCTTCGACCGCCAGGTGGTCGTGCCGCGCCCCGACATCATCGGCCGCGAAAAGATCCTCAAGGTGCATGCCCGCAAGATCGAGCTTGCGCCCGATGTCGACCTCAAGGTGGTGGCCCGCGGCACGCCGGGCTTCTCAGGCGCCGATCTCGCCAACCTTGTGAACGAGGCGGCGCTCCTTGCCGCGCGGCGCTCGAAGCGCAAGGTGACGCAGGCCGAGTTCGAAGACGCCAAGGACAAGGTCATGATGGGCGCCGAGCGCCGCTCGATGGTCATGACCGAGGAGGAGAAGAAGCTCACCGCCTATCACGAGGCGGGGCACGCGCTCGTTGCCATGCACCAACCCGCGTCCGACCCCATCCACAAGGCGACCATCATCCCGCGCGGGCGCGCGCTCGGCATGGTCGTGCGTCTGCCCGAACGCGATCAGCTGTCGGTGACATTCGAGAAGTACAAGGCCGACCTCGCCGTCGCCATGGGCGGGCGGGTCGCCGAGGAGCTTATTTTCGGCAAGGAAAAGGTCACCTCGGGCGCCGCGTCGGACATCAAGATGGCGACGCGGATCGCCCGCGCCATGGTCACAGAGTATGGCATGTCGGAAAAGCTCGGGCCGCTCGCCTATGCCGAGAATGAGGAGGAAATCTTTCTTGGTCATTCGGTGGCGCGTCGCCAGAACCTATCGGACGACACGCAAAAGCTCGTTGATGAGGAAATCCACCGTTTCGTCGACGAAGCCTATGCCACCGCCCGCAAGATCATCGAGGATAACCTCGACAAGCTCCATGTCATTGCCGAGGGCCTGCTTGAGTACGAGACGCTCACTGGCGACGAGATCAAGGATCTGCTTGATGGCAAGCCCCCCATCCGCGACATGCCGCAGGAGCCGCAGAGCAGCGTGCCGACCTCGGCGGTGCCCACCACGGGCCGCGCCAGGTCGGAGAGCGACGAGGGCGACGAGCCGGAGGGCGATATGGAGCCGCAGCCGACATAGGTTGTGGCTCTCCACGCCGCTTGCCATTCAGGCTTGCGCCGCCCACGTACGCCGGCCACCTCTCCATCCGTGAGAGGGCCTCTAGGGCGCGCTCGCTACTGATCGAATCGCTGATCTTTGCAAGGGCCCCTAAACGAAAATTGACGGGACCTGTTCACGTCATCACACACTATCGCAGGTCATGCCCCCCATCGGGCTTGCCCCCGGGGATCAGACCCAGCCATCCAGGGGGGGCAGACCAGCACCGTTGCAGCCCCCTGGCCCTGGATCGCCAGATCTTAGTCCGGTGTCGCCATCAGGTCTGGCGCGCCCCGTCGGAACGTCGTTTCTCGAGTGGGTCCTTTCGCTCGGCGGCATCAGTGCTGTTGCCCATCACCGCCGTTCGCCGTCGCCACACCGTCGGGCAGCGGCACACCGACGGCGCCAAAGGCTTTACGCTGGCGGGTGGCCACGGCGGCGAGGTCAAAATCCTCGATCGTCTCGTTGAAAAGCCGGTAATAGTTGAGCCGGGCATCGAGGTGGAGAAAAACCCCGCCAAGACCGATGGCCGCGCGGTCCATGAAGACGAACTCGCGCGGCACCTTGACGGGCCCCTTCTCGCGCAGGCCCCTGTGGACCATGAACGCCTCCCTGCGGCCATACTCGCCGGGCGCCACGCCCTCGGCGATGGTGCGCACGCGGTCATCGAGAAGCGGGCCATAGATGAAGCGCGCCCAGATGTTCAATATCTCGATAAGCTCCTTGGAAAGCCCGCGAAAGCCCCACGTCTCATAGGCATGGACAATACGCGTCTCGTCGCCTTCGAGCAGCCCCAGGTAGAGATCGACAACGCCGCCGACGAACTTTGGCGCAAACGTGCGCATGCAGCCGTAGTCGAGCAAGTTGATGCCGCCCGCGGGCGGAAGGGCGCTCCGACGCGCCGCGGAACCAGGGTCGGGGGAGCCGGTCGCGTGCTCACTTTCGGCGCCCCGGGCATCGGCGGCGAAGATCGTGTAATTGCCGAGGTGGGGGTCGCCGTGGATGATCCCATAGTGGCTGAAAGGGTACCACCAGCCGCGAAACATGGCGCGCGCAATGCGGTTGCGGTCCTCGAGCGGGCCCTCGCGATAATCGAGCAGCGGGCGGCCTTCCATCCAGGTCATGGTGAGCAGCCGCCGCGTTGAGAGGGCGTCAACCACCTCGGGCACGCGGACAAGATCGTCGCCCTCGAAAATGAGGCCGTAAAGCCTTGTGTGGCGGGCTTCCAAGCGATAGTCGAGCTCCTCGCGAAGGCGGGCCGAGACCTCTTCGAGGATCTCGCTGGTATCAACCGCGGGCTCCATACGCCGGTGGATGGCAAAGATTATGGCGAGCTGATTGAGGTCGGCGACAACGGCCGATTCCATATCCGGGTATTGCAGCTTGACGGCAAGGGCGCGGCCGTCGTGATGGCGGGCGCGATGGACCTGGCCGAGCGAGGCGGAGGCTGCGGCCTCGAGCTCGAATTCGGCAAAGCGCGTGCGCCAGTGGGGCCCGAGCTCGGCCGCCATGCGCCGGCGCACGAAGCTACGCCCCATGGCCGGCGCCTGGGTCTGGAGCTTGGATAACTCGGCGGCGTATTCGGCGGGCAGCGCCTCGGGGATGGTCGAGAGCAATTGCGCCACCTTCATAATCGGGCCCTTGAGGCCGCCGAGCGCTTTTGCGAGGTCTTGAGCGTGCCGGCCCTTGTCAAGCTCGAGGCCGAAGAGGCGGCTGCCCACAAGGCGCATGGCGGCACCGCCGACACCGGTGCCGACCCGCGCATAGCGCTCGAGCCGCGCGCCCAGCCGGTTGGCCTCGTCGTCGGCTGGCTTACCGGCGTGCTCCTGATCATGCTCGGGCAAGCGATCGCTCATATCGATAAGCACCCCGCGGCGTCATGCCCTCAAGCGCCGAGGTCGAGCGCGGCGATGATCTCAATGGCGCGCTCGATGTCGCGGCGGCTGACGTCGAGACAGGTCACTGCGCGCACGGTGTTGGCGCCGAGCGGCAACATCCGCACCCCCGCTTCCTCCGCACGATCGACAAAGGTGCTGGCGCTGATCTCGGTGGGGTGCAAGACAACGATATTGCTTTCGACCGTTGCCAGATCAAGCGCAATACCGTCGATTTTGGCGAGCCCTTCAGCAAGCAGGCGCGCATTAGCGTGGTCCTCGGCGAGACGGGCGCGGTTGTTCTCAAGCGCATAAAGCGCACCCGCCGCGATGATGCCCGCCTGGCGCATGCCGCCGCCATAGGCGGCACGGTAGCGCCGGGCTTCGCGGATGGTCTCGGCGGGGCCTGCGAGCGCCGAGCCGACGGGCGCGCCGAGGCCTTTCGAGAAGCAGACGCTTATGGTGTCGCAATGGGCGGCGAACTCCGCCTCGGGCGTGCCCGTGGCGACCGCGGCGTTCCATATCCGGGCGCCGTCAAGGTGAACCGCCATGCCCTCCTTGCGCGCTGCGGCTGCCACTTTGGCGAGCTCGGCGAGCGGCCACACCGTGCCGCCCGCGCCGTTATGGGTGTTCTCGATCCACACAAGCTTTGGCGCAATAGCGAGCCAATCGGGGATCGAAGGATGCGGACGCGGCACCCGCGCAATCACGTCTTCAGGCCCGAAACGCCCCTGGCGTCCCTCAACAAGCGAGGGCGCGACATTGGCAAGGCCCGCCGTCGCCGCACCTTCGACGCGCAGCACATGACTGTCGGCCTCGACCACGAACCAGTCGCCCGGCCGCAAATGGCATCTGAGCGCGATCTGGTTGGCCATGGTGCCCGATGGCGTATAGATCGCAGCCTCCTTGCCGAGAATCTCGGCAACCCGCGCTTCGAGCCTTTTCACCGTCGGGTCGTCGCCAAGCACGTCATCGCCCACCTCGGCACGCGCCATGGCCTCTCGCATCTCGGGCGTCGGCTTTGAGGTGGTGTCGCTTCTCAGGTCGATCATGAGTTGGGTGTCCAGAACTGGTGTCGGCGGGCGGGCCGCGCTAATCGAGGCGATGCCGCGTGTGCCAACAAGGGTGAACCTCAGCTCACATGGTGCCCGGAAAGGCGCCGCCGTCAATCAAGAGATTTTGCCCGGTGATGAACCCCGCCTGCTCGGAGCAAAGGAAGGCACAAGCCGCGCCGAAGTCGTCCGCTCGGCCCATGCGCCCGGCGGGGATGCTCTCGGCGGCCCGGCGCGCGGCCTCCTCCACATCGATGCGTTCGCGCGCCGCACGCGCTTTCAACGTCTCGCGCACCCGGTCGGTGTCGTGGAGCCCCGGCAGCAGGTTGTTGATGGTCACATTGTGGCGCGCGAGCTTGCGCGCAAGGGCCGCCACACCGCCCGTGAGCCCGGTGCGGGCACCGTTCGAAAGCTCGAGCACGGGGATCGGATTCCTGACCGAGGCCGAGGTGATGTTGACGATCCGACCGAAGCCGCGCTCGGCCATGCCATAGCAGGTGGCGCGAATGAGCGCGATGGGGGTGAGCATGTTGGCCTCGAGGGCGCGGCGCCAGTCATCGAGGGTGAAATCCTTGAAATCGCCGGGCGGCGGCCCGCCAGCGTTAGTCACCAGAATGTCGGGCTCGGGGCAGGCGGCGAGCACGGCCGCGCGCCCCTCCTCGGTGGTGATGTCACAGGCGATGGGCGTAACGCTGACGCCGCTCTCGGCAGCGATCTCGTTGGCCGTTGCCTCGAGCACATCGGCCGTGCGGGCACAAATGACGAGTTCGACGCCTTCGCCCGCAAGCGCTCGCGCGCAGCCTTTGCCGAGGCCCTTCGAGGCCGCGCAAACGATCGCCTTGCGGCCCTCAAGTCCCAGTTTCATGGCGCTTCAGCCTTAATGCGCTTCTCTCGCCGCTCTTCGTGGCTTCGTTTTCGTCCGCCACCCTTATGGAAAGTCGAGCCTGTTTCAACCTATCATACCGCCGAGCCAAACGATCGAGTCTTACCAAATGATGGCAAATGGCGAGACACATGCTCGCCATGCCCGAATACCCGCCTTTGCAGGCGTGACGCTGAGGGGAGGCGACATGTTAGGGGCGTGCAGGCGGCGCCGGCTTCGCACAGCTCAGTTGATGACGAAGCCGCGTTTGACACGCGATGCCTGATGGCTGTCATCTGAAGCTCTCATCTGAGCCCCAACCACCAGACACCTGACAGCGAACGCTGGCGCAAATTCAGGGGCGCACGGCCTCACGATCGATGGCTTTGTCGTCGAGCCGGTCGAGCTCGGCGATATGGCAGGCGATGTCATAGGCAAGGCCGTCGTCCGCCTCCATCGGCTGCGTTGATGATGGCCTATGAGGGAGCGTCTCCCCGCCTGACTCGGCCTCCCGGCCGTCCTCGTCTGTGTTTTCCAAACTCTCCTGACGCTCTTTGCCCTCAGCCGATGCACGCGCGAAACTCGCCTCATCCTCGGCTATTCCCTCGGCCTCGGCAACGCCCCTTTCACGCTGGGCATCGTGAGCATCCTGAGCATCCTGAGCTTGATGGGAAGGATGCGTGGCATCGCTCTTTGCTCGCACACCGAGCACGGCGAGGATGTCGCGCCGCACGGGCGGCTCCGCCTCGAGCACCAGGGCGCATTCCACTTCAACCGTCTTGGCAAAGACCTCGGTCAGGCGGCGCAAGGCGCCGAGCTCGGCCCGCCCGGCAACCAGATAGTCGTCGCCCGGCTGCAGGATTGCTCCGGGCTCGAGTGTGCCCCGTTCGCTGGCAACCAGCCCGCGCGCCTTGAGAAAGCCGAGGGCCTGGTCGCCCGTATCGAAATCCTCGTCGGCCCGATCGAGGAGCTGGGGCAGGGCCTCGACAAGGGGCAGTGTGCCGGCCCGATAAAGCCCCGCGACCCGCGCACATTTGGGCTCGAGCCGGGCGAGGCGTGCACCCCAATGGAGGATCTGCTTGAGCTTGGCTGCAAGCGCGAGCTCATGATCGCGCAAGCGCTCGACAAAATCGCGCAGCTCGCCGAGCTCGTCGAGTATCTCGCCGCTCGTGAGCTCGGCGTCGAGGGCCTTGGGCCGGAGCCGTTCCCTCGCGAGCGCGGCCATGATGGCGCGCGCACCCGCAAGGTGCCCGACAAGCAGATGCACCGCCGTCTCGACGCCCTGGCGTCGTGTCCAATTCAACAAGGCCGTCACCCCGCTCGACAGCACACGCCGGACGCCCGCACGCAATCCTTCCATGGCCTCGGGTTAGCACGGCCCGGGCCCGGCGCCTCTTATGGATTGCTGCTAAGCTTAACTGATTCGGTGCGAATCGGCATCGATCGTGTTTCGCAAAGCGGTTGTGGATAAGAGCGGGGAAAAGAGGGTGGCGGCACCCGCGGCACCGCCACGCCTCTGGTCCTAGACACGGCTCTTGTTGCGGAGATCAGCCGTCAATCGGGTGCGTGGCCGCCCGCCGTCAACTGCAGCCCGTGGTAGCGCCGCAGGTGTCGCACTTGAGGCAGGTGCCATTGCGCACCAGCGTAAAGTTGCCGCATTCGTTGCAGGCCTCGCCCTCATAGCCCCGCACGCGGGCCTCGGCGATGAGCTCGGCTTCGCTGCGCTCGGCGAGCGCCGTTGCGCCATCGGTGGCGGGGGTGCCGGTGGTTGCAGGAGCGCCCGTGGCTGCCGGAGCGCCCGCAGTGGCAGAAGGCCCCGTGACCGCAGACGCCCCCGCGGTGGCGTCGGGCTTGGCAAAGGCGCTCGTGAGCTGGGCCTGCAGCGCGGCGACGGCCTGGTCATCCCCATTGCCACTCGCGCCGCGAGACGGCGCTTCGTCAGATCGCGCGTCGTTCGAAATCACCACCACGCGATTGGCAAGCGATCCCCGCAAGAGCCCGCGCGAGAGGTAGCGCTCGGCCTCAAAGCCCGGCTGCGGGGCGCTGTCGTCGCCCGCGCCGTCGCCGCCAAGCCCGGTGCTCGCGATCTCGCCGGGATCGACATGGGCGAGATCGTTCCGGCCCAGATAGGAAACGGCAAGCTCGCGAAAGATATAATCGAGGATCGAGGTCGCGTTCTTGATCGTCTCGTTGCCCTGGACGATGCCGGCGGGCTCGAAGCGCGTGAAGGTGAAGGCGTCGACAAATTCCTCGAGCGGCACGCCGTACTGCAGCCCCAGGCTGATGGCGATGGCGAAATTGTTCATGAGCGAGCGGAAGGCCGCGCCCTCCTTGTGCATGTCGATGAAGATTTCGCCGATGCGGCCATCCTCGTATTCGCCCGTCCTGAGGTACACCTTGTGCCCGCCGACCGTTGCCTTCTGGGTGTAGCCCTTGCGCCGGTCGGGCAGTTTCTCGCGCACGGCGCGCTCGCGCACCCGCTCAACGACCCGCTCGACAATGCGCTCGGCGGCAAGCCCCGCGCGCACCGCCTGAGGCCGTTCGGCAGAGAATGCGGCCCTGAGCTGCGCGCTGTCAGTTTGCGTATCCTCTTCGACGTCGTCCTCGTCTGCGTCATCGAGGCCGAGCACCTGGGCGTTGAGCGGCTGTGAAAGCTTCGAGCCGTCGCGGTAGAGGGCGTTGGCCTTGATCCCGAGCTTCCAAGAGAGCTCATAGGCCTTCTTGCAATCCTCGACGGTTGCGCTCGCCGGCATGTTGACGGTCTTCGAGATCGCACCCGAGATGAACGGTTGCGCCGCCGCCATCATGCGGATGTGGCTTTCGACCGAGAGCGCCCGCTTGCCGATGCGCCCGCAAGGGTTGGCGCAATCGAAGACGGGCAGATGCTCCTCCTTGAGACCCGGCGCACCTTCGAGTGTCATGGTGCCGCAGCAATGGGCGTTGGCCGCCTCGATCTCGGCCCGCCTAAAGCCGAGTGCGGCCAGCATGTCGAAGCCGGGCTCATCAAGCTGGCTCTCGTCAAGGCCGAGCGTCTCGCGGCAGAAGTCCGTGCCGAGCGTCCAGCGGTTGAAGACGAACTTGATGTCAAACGCCGAAGGCAGGGCCGCTTCGATTGCGGCGATCTCTTTGTCCCCGAAGCCGCGCTCTCTGAGGCTCGTATGGTTGATGCCGGGCGCATCGGCCAGGGTGCCATGGCCGACGGCATAGGTGACAATGCGCTCGATCGCCGCCTCGTCATAGCCGAGGGCCGCAAGCGCCGTGGGCACCGACTGGTTGATGATCTTGAAGTAGCCACCGCCCGCGAGCTTTTTGAACTTCACAAGGGCGAAATCGGGCTCGATGCCGGTGGTATCGCAATCCATGACAAGGCCGATGGTGCCCGTCGGTGCGAGCACGCTCGCCTGGGCGTTGCGGTAGCCATGCGCCTCGCCGAGCTCGAGCGCCTCATCCCAGGCCCGGCAGGCAGCGCTCACCAGCTCCTTGTCGGGGCAGTCGTCGTGGGCCAGCGGCACAGGCCGCGTGGCCAGGCGCTCATAGCCCTCGTGGGCGCCATGGGCCGCGCGGCGATGGTTGCGGATGACGCGAAGCATGTCGGCGGCATTCGGCCCATAGCCCGGGAAGGGCCCGAGCTCACCCGCCATCTCGGCGGAGGTGGCATAGGCGGTGCCCGTCATGAGCGCCGTGATCGCGCCACAAAGTGCGCGGCCGGCGTTCGAATCGTAGGGGATGCCCGAGGCCATCAGGAGGCCGCCGATATTGGCAAAGCCGAGCCCCAGGGTGCGATAGCGGTAGCTGAGCTCGGCGATGCGGCGCGAAGGGAATTGCGCCATCATGACCGAAATCTCGAGCACCATTGTCCAGAGCCGCACCGCGTGGGTGAAGGCGGCGATGTCAAAACGGCCGTCCTCGCGGCGAAAGCGCATGAGATTGAGCGAGGCGAGATTGCAGGCCGTATCATCGAGAAACATGTATTCCGAGCAGGGGTTCGAGGCGCGGATCTCGCCCGATTGGGGGCAGGTGTGCCAGTCGTTGATGGTGGTGTGGAACTGGACGCCCGGGTCGGCCGAGCTCCAGGCGGCATAGGCGATCTGATCCCAAAGCGCGCGGGCATCGACCGTCTTCGTCGGCTTTTGCGAGATGCGGCCGATGAGGTTCCAGCTCTCACCCTTCTCGACGGCGCGCAGGAAGTCATCGGTCACCCGCACCGAGTTGTTCGAGTTCTGGCCCGAGACGGTGCGATAGGCCTCCGACTGCCAATCTGTGTCATAGGTTGCAAACGTGATCTCGCGATAGCCTTGCCGCGCGAACTGGATCACCCGCTGAATGTAGCTGTCCGGGACATGGGCCTTGCGGGCGGCGCGAATGGCGCGTTTGAGCTCGGGATTCTTCTTGGGATCGAAACAATCGTCGCCGTCCGCCTCGCAGTTGACACAGGCCTTCATGATGGCGGTGAGGCGCTCGGAACAGATCTTGGAGCCGGCGACAAGAGCGGCCACCTTTTGCTCCTCGACCACTTTCCAGTTGATGTATTCCTCGATATCGGGGTGGTCGATGTCGACGATCACCATCTTGGCGGCGCGCCGCGTGGTGCCGCCCGACTTGATGGCGCCGGCCGCGCGATCGCCAATCTTAAGAAAGCTCATGAGGCCCGACGATTTGCCGCCGCCCGAAAGGGGCTCGTTCTCCCCCCGGAGGTTCGAGAAATTCGAGCCGGTGCCCGAGCCGTACTTGAAGAGCCGCGCCTCGCGCACCCAGAGGTCCATGATGCCGTTCTCATTGACGAGATCGTCCTCGATCGACTGAATGAAGCAGGCATGGGGCTGCGGCCGCTCATAGGCCGATGTCGAGCGCCGCACCTCGCCCGTCTCATGATCGACATAATAGTGGCCCTGGCTCGGCCCATCGATGCCATAGGCCCAATGGAGCCCGGTATTGAACCATTGCGGACTGTTGGGCGCGCACATCTGCATCGCCAGCATGTAGCGAAGCTCATCGAAAAAGGCGCTGGCATCGTCCTCGCTCGAGAAATAGCCCCCCTTCCAGCCCCAATAGGTCCAGGTGCCGGCGAGCCGATCGAAGACCTGGCGCGCGTCACGCTCGGAGCCATAGCGGGCGTCTTCGGGCAGCGCGGCCAAAGCCGCCTCATCGGCGACGCTGCGCCAGAGCCAGCTCGGCACACCATTCTCCTCGACGCGCTTGAGGCGTGCCGGCACGCCCGCCTTGCGGAAATACTTCTGGGCGATGATGTCGGCCGCCACCTGGCTCCAGTGCTCGGGCACGTCGAACCCCTCGAGCGAAAAGACGATCGAGCCATCCGGATTGCGGATCTCGCTCGACGCCTTGCGAAACTTGATCCCCGCATAGGCCGACTGTCCTGGCTTGGTGAAATGCCGCTTGATTTTCATTGCTTTGTTGCCCCCGTCTGGCTCTTGCTCTTTGTCTTTGTTCGTCTTTTCCGGTCGTGGCCTAGATGCTTGGCGGGCATGTGCCCAACTCGTCCGTTGTCTTGCTCGGTGTTCTCCCGCGCAGCGCACCAAACGCCCCAACTCGCCGCACCTCGGCCATCACCCAAGGCGAGCCGAATCGCCTTTGGATCGCCTCTTGGGTGTCTGTGCGAGCCGCCCCCTCCATGTGGAAGCTGCGACCTCGCCCCTTGCGTTGTTCGTGTGGAACGCGACTAGGAACTTCTGGGAACTGCTGGAAACTTCTGGGAACTGGTAAAAACTGGGATCACAAGTTTGCGAGCGGTCCCGTCTCAGATACGCCTTGAGATTACGCTCGCACGCGATTTACCGGTGGGGGATGGGAATACGCCCCTACTTAAATCTTGCTGCTCTTGCTGCGGCCAAGATCAGTGGCGCCTCAGCTGTTGAAGAGCAATGCGACGGCCATCAATGCCGAGGGAACGCAGATGCCGACGGTACGCAAACCCCCGAGGCTGCCGCGAGCGAACCCGAAACACCCACGCACCCATTGCGCAAGCATGGTGCCCAACGCCGCCGCGGGAACGCCATCGACCGTACCCCGCGACCGCCACCGTTCGTCGCCACGCGAAGGCCATCACGCAACCGCCGACGCCCCCCCACGCGCCTTGAGAAGAAATAGAACGATTCGTCGGAAATTTCCACGCAAAAACCCAATATTTTGGGGTTGGTTCTGCAACAGATACCATATGTTGATTTGCTGCGCACGGCCTGTGGATAACATGTGCGGCGCTTGGGGGGCGGGCGCGAAGGCACCACGCGAGGGCCGACTGGTACGCGGAGAGAGCGATCAAGGCATGGCAAGGGGGATGGACAGGCGCCGGTGCGTGATGCCATAAGGCGCGTGAGGCCAGCAGGCCCAGCAAGGCATGAGCCTCAATTGGAGACAGTTATGTTTGATTGGAGACAATTATTTTTTTTGATGTTGTTGTCTGCAGCGGGGCCAACAACATTGCCATCCCAAGTTCACAGATGAGAGGCGGCAAAGCAACTGCGGGCAATTGAGCAGGCCGACGAAGCCCCAAGCAACAAGGCCATGTGAGACGAGGTTCACAAGCAGCAGGGCCAAAGGCGTTGAGCCCACAAGCAACGAGGCCATGAACGATGGGCGTTTTTCGCGAGATATTTGCCTGGTGGACCGGCAACACCATCGGCACGCGGGTCTACACGGCGCTTCGTGGCCGGCTCGTCGGTGAGGACGAGCTCGGCAACCGCTATTACATCCAGCGCCGTGGCAAGGGACCGCTTGGTGTGCCGCGCCGCTGGGTGGTCTATCGCGAGCTTTCCGAGCCCTCGCTGGTGCCGGCGGCCTGGCATGGCTGGCTTCACTATACGCACGATGCGCCACCGACCGAGAGGCCTTATCAGCCGCGCCAGTGGGAAAAGCCGCATCGACCTAACATGACCGGCACAGCCGCCGCCTATCGGCCGCCGGGGAGCATATTGCGCCCCACGCGACCGGAGCGCCCGCGCGGGCCCCATGAACCCTGGCGCCCCC